>NZ_JBEFTW010000008.1:0-236995 GCF_040196095.1 Actinopolymorpha sp. B17G11 | reverse complement strand
TCACCAAGATCCGCCAATTCATCACCGGCTGGAACGACCGCTGCCACCCCTTCGTCTGGACCAAGACCGCCGACCAGATCCTCACCAAAACGAACCGTCAAAAGATCTCAACCACGGGGTACTAGCGCAAGCCGACCTGTTCCCTCTTCCACTGCCATCCGGCCATCGCCGGGCGCGTCGTGACCTGCGGTTGGATGGTGTGGAAGCTTGCCGTCCACTTCGAGGGTGGCTTCCCCAGGAGAGCCAACATTTCGGCCGCAACCTTCGTCGGGTGACTTCCCTCTGCTTTCCACACGGACGAATACCTGGAACTTGTTGTCCACGGTCGTGAACGACACGACGAACTTGGACGCGTCGCGGCAGTCGGCTGCTGCCCACAGAATCCGCAACCCACGCTGACCGAGCAAAGTCGCGATCTGCGCGTGCGAGGATCAGCCGCGCAGTCGTGTCCTGCGGTCGCTCCCCACCGTGGTCCGAGCCAATGCGGGCGACTTCTGCGTCGTACTGCTGCGCATTGAAGGTGACGCCGTGCCGCATGGGAACGTTGATCAGCCAGTCCCAGTGGACGAATTCGCCCTCGCGCACGATGTTCACGTCCGTCGACGCGCTGCCGTACTCGCCGCATTCGCAGCGGGCGATCGGAACCCGGCGGGGATCGCGCAGCACGGACCCGGGCGCGAACCGAGTTTGCGCGGACCCTCAGGTCTCACTGGTCGGCGAGGTCTCACGTCCACTGCCAGTGCCACCGTTGCGTGTCGATGGCCCATGCGCTGATCCGGTCGAGGTCGGCGGTGTGGGGAAGGGGCGAACGGTCCTGGTCGAGCAGCGTCCGCACCGCGTCCTCCATGCGGGAGATCTCGGCTGAGACCTCATCACGGTCGACCTCACCTCGTTTGACCGCGAGTACGCGGGCGCGCTCGCGATCCGGCAGCGGCAGGCTGAGGCTTCCGGTGCTGGCGATCTCGAAGCCTTGGTAGGCGAGCCGTAGGGCGTGGCTGCCGTACTTCACGTCCCAGCCGTACTTCTCGATCAGCTCCGGCCGGTTGGGCACGTTGCGCTTGGACTGGCCGAGCATCCGTTCGTGCTGTGAGCGCATGTAGCCGAGGAAGCGTTCGACAGCGAGTCGCGACATGAAGGCCGTGCGCAGGCTGCGGAGTTCTTCGCCCAGAGGTGTGACGACGACCAGCGACTCCTCGGGAGCGAACAGCGGCAACATCACGGTGGGGTTGCCCTTGATCGCCAGGCGCAAGTACTTCCGAAGCGAGTAGAGGACCAGGTCGGTGTCGCCGTGCCCGCTGCGCACACCTTCGGGCTGCGTGCGCCAGATGTAGTCCTCGCGATGCCGCTCGACACCGAGGACCCATTCGGGCGGCTCGATGTAGACACCCATCTCGTCGTGGTCGTCGGTGCCCTCGATCGCGATGCCGTGCACGCCGCTACCGACGACGGAGCGCAGGATCTCATTGGGGAGCGCCACGCCGCGGTCGCCGTAATCGACGTTCGGCTGTTCGGACATGGTGGCCATGCTATCGACGCGCAGGTGTCGGTTTCGTCCGGGCGCACGGGCATACTTCGACCTGGGTCGAACAATGTTGACCCTCCCGACTTGGCCCGGATGCACCGCCAAGCCGCTGGTCGACTGGTAGTTGATCTTGGACCCAATAGGAACCGCATACAGCTCGTTGACTGGCTGGCTCTTGGAGCGCATCCGACCCCTGGTGCCGGTCGGACGCGTGTCGGCTGGCACACCGACCGGCAGTACCGGCGGACGTGCTCGATCGAGGCCTCAGGGCCAAGCCCAGCTGTCGGGGGAACGGAAACCCCCACAGGGTTGGACTCCACGTCAGAACCACAATTCGCCTGCTCCCTTGAGAAAAGGCATCTACATATCAGCCACGACCCGTGCATCACCAGCCACAGGGGCACCTGAGATGCGTTAGCGCATCGCGCGGTGGCTAGGGGGCGGGATGCCGTTTTCGCGGGCGAGGCGGCGGATGTAGGCGGCGGTGAAGGGGGAGAGTGCGGCGACCTCGGTGGGTGGGACGCCGGCGCGGAGTGCGGCGAGGCATGCTTCGATCACGGCTCGCCGGTCGGCTGCGTGCGCTTCGGCGCTTGCGACGTATCGGCGAGTGGTCGCGGTGATGCGTTGTCTCGGTTCGGGCACAGAAACAGAGTAGCGCAACTGTGTTGCGCTGCCGTGCGGGCTGCCGGTATGGTCTTCCCGCACTCCCGGTGCGAAGGTTCCGGCTACTTCTCTCGGAAAGAAACTGTGCCGGCACCGACTTTGATCTCGGGGGGCCTACAACTTCACAGAAGATGCCCGGTGCGAAGACGGCGGTTACTTCCACTGTTAATGGAGAGGTTGCAGGTTCGAGTCCTGCCTGGCCAGGGGAACTGGCTTGTAGCTCAATGGCAGAGCACTTTCGTCACCGCAGTCGGCTTTGATCTCGGGCATCTTCTTGAAGTTGTGCGTCTCTCCTCGCGGTAGAGAGTGGTTGAGACCAATGGCCAAGTTCAACACCAAGACCACGCGTGCAGCAGCCGTGTCGAGCCCGGTCCGATCCGAGGCCGTACCTATGGGTGCGACCTTTGAGGGTGCGCCCGGCTACGGGCGCGATGCTAGGGGCGAGCTGTTTCTGCTCTCGGTGGTGAACATGGTCGGCGAAGACACGTTCTACGAGGTGGCGTCGGATCGTGACGCCCGGTTCCGTGCTCTCGTCGGCGATGTGGCTGGTGCGGACCCGGACTGGCTAGGGCGGTTCCTGCCGTGGTTGCGGCGAGAGGCCCACATGCGCACTGCGCCGATTGTTGCCGCGCTGGAGGCTGCCCGCACCATGGCGCCCTCTGGAGTCCCTGGGTCTCGTCAGATCGTGTCGTCGGTGCTGCAGCGCGCTGACGAGCCGGGGGAGGCGTTGGCGTACTGGATGTCTCGCTATGGCCGGGCGATCCCGAAGCCGGTGAAGCGGGGGATCGCCGATGCGGTGCGCCGGCTCTACACCGAGCGGTCGCTGCTGAAGTATGACACCGACGCGAAGGGATTCCGGTTCGGAGACGTCATCGACCTCGTTCATCCAACGCCTGCGGCGGACAAGCCGTGGCAGGGCGACCTGTTCGCCCATGCCCTGGATCGGCGACACGGCCGGGAGAACATCCTGCCGGACTCGCTCCCGACACTGCGGGCGCGGCGTGACCTGATGGGCATTCCGGTCGAACTGCGGCGTGGCCTGGTCGGTGGTGACTTGTTCCGGCTGTCCGGGATGACCTGGGAGGCGCTGGCGGGATGGTTGCAGGGCCCGATGGACGCCCACGCGTGGGAGTCCGTCCTTCCTGACATGGGGTACATGGCGCGGCTTCGGAACCTGCGGAACTTCGACGACGCCGGCGTCTCCGACGAGGTTGCGGCTGCTGTCGCTGCACAGTTGGCTGACCCGGAGCAGGTGGCGCGGTCACGGCAACTGCCGATGCGGTTCCTGTCCGCGTACCGGGCGGCCCCGTCGCTGCGGTGGGCACACGCGTTGGAGACGGCGCTCGGGCACTCCTTGGGCAACGTACCGCAGCTGTCGGGGCGGACGTTGATCCTGGTGGATCAGTCGTGGTCGATGTCTGGACAACTTTCCGGTCGGTCGCAGCTCACGTGTGCTGATGCGGCCACGGTCTTCGGTGCGGCTCTGGCGCTTCGTTGCGTTGATGCTGACCTTGTGCAGTTCGACGACTCCAGTGCCCGGGTGCGGTTCCGGCGCCGTGACTCGATCCTGCGGATCGTGGAGCGGTTCTGGGGTCCTCGGGGTGGTACGAACACCGCCGAGGCCGTCCGGTCCTGGTACAAGCGCCACGACCGGGTAGTGATCGTCACGGACGAGCAGACGTGGGGCGGCTATCACGGACAGGAGCCGACCCGGCAGGTGCCGGCCGATGTTCCTGTGTATACGTGGAACCTGGCTGGGTATCGGCACGGTCACGGTCCGTCCGGTGGGGGTAACCGGCACACGTTCGGTGGGTTGACCGACCAGGCGTTCCGGATGGTGCCGTTGCTCGAGGCGGGTAGGAACGCCGATTGGCCGTTCTGAAGGTGGTGTGGGCTCTGGCGCGTACCTGTGCGCAGGTAGGCGCCAGAGCCCGCGCCGTGTCGGATCTGTTGAGTACGGCGGGTTCGTACGGGCTATCCGGGCTGGGGTGGCTTTCGTCGTTGGCGGGCCAGTCGCCTGATCGTCGGTGGATCGACATGCAAGACCTTCGCGAGAGTTGCCGTTTGAGGCTGGACGAGCGTTCGGCGGCTTTGCTCAACATGGGCGTAAAGGCCGCGGCTCATGCCCGGCAGGGCGTCCGCGGGGTGGGTCCGACTCGTAGCAAGAGACCTGCACGACGAGCGTGCGTATCGCCGAGCAGCGTCGGTCGGGCTGCCTGTGTCGGCGGCGTGTAGGTCGTAGATCGATTCGGCCAGCCGTACCGGGTCCATCCGAGTGACTTCCGCTGGGCAGTGAGGCGGCTACCGTCGAACGACTCGACCCAGTGTCGCCCGGATGCTGCATTGATGACGAGGTCAGTCCGGTTTCCCAGAGAGTTGATGCCTATCACCTTCTATAATTCAGTTGTTGATGGCCGCATAGTGGCCCTACTGTTGTTGCCGAACCAATCATCAACCAGACCAGGAGAAGCGACATGTCGTGGCACACCTCATGCGATACGCAGTGGCACATGCCGTGCGGCGAGGTGGTCGTCGCGATCTTCGGTCGACCCGTCCTCTCCTACGCCAGCGAGAAGCTGAACCTGGGCAGGCGGCGAACGTAAGCGCATCTCCGAAGCGCGAACGCCGCCCACCCAGACAGGGATCGGGCGGCGTTTCTCTGTTGTACGGCAAGGAACACTTGCGGGTGTAGCTCAACCCGGCAGAGCAGCGGTCTCCAAAGCCGCCACATGTGGGTTCAACTCCTACCACCCGTGCTCCCGCTCCGGCTGCGCGCCGGCGGCGTCGATTGTTGAGAACTCCACAGTGGATGGCATGCATGAAGGGCCCGGCCGGCAGACGTCTGACGGCCGGCCGGGCAACGACGGGATGTGGCGCAGCAGGGAGCGCATCCGCTTTGGGAGCGGAGGGTCCTCGGTTCGAGTCCGAGCATCCCGACAGCATCTGCCGGCGAGAACCGGGGTCAAGATGCATGTGAGGGCTCGTTGCCCGCCAAGCTCAGGTGGCAGAGCGCCGGCGTGAAGAGCCGGAGGATCCGGGTTCGACGCCCGGGACGGGCACGCCGCCGCGGAGAAGGCCACATCTACCGCGGCGCGATTCACCGCCGATTCGACCATGGGTTAGGTCGTCAGGTTCTCACCCTGGAGCAGCGGGTTCGAGTCCCGCATCGGCGACGTCGTATCTCGCGGCTATAGCTCAATGGACAGAGCGTCTGGCCTCCACCCAGAGGATCGGAGTTCAATTCTCCGTGGCCGCTCAGGTGCCGGAACCGCGTGACCAAGGACACTCGGCCCCCACCAGCACTCGGCCCTCAGCATTTCCTTCCCTTGCCGCGGTGGCCCAACTGGGAGAGGCGGCCGATTCAAGATCGGTTCATTGCGGGTTGGACTCCCGCCTGCGGTACGCCGTTGTAGCTCATCGGGCAGAGCACTGTCTTGGTACGACAACCGGAGAGGAGAACCTGGTGGAGACCGTACTCGTCATCAACGCCGATCTCGGCCCGCTTCACCGGGTCAGCCTGCGACATGCCGTGGGGATGCTGGTCCGCCGGGTCGCTGAGGTGCATGAGGCGGTGCCCGACCGGCTGATCGGGGCGTGGCCAGTGCCGACGGTGGTGCGTCTCGTCCGGTACGTGTTCACGCGGTGGCGGTACACCACCGGGCCGGTCTGGTCTCGGCGCGGCGTCCTGGCTCGCGACCGGCAGACATGTGGCTACTGCGGCCGGGTCGCGGACACGGTCGACCACGTGGTTCCCCGCTGCCGCGGTGGCCGCAACACGTGGGCCAACACGGTGGCTGCCTGCAGCGGCTGCAACGGCGCCAAAGGAGACCGCACCCCCGCCGAGGCGGGTATGAGGCTGCGGCGGGAGCCGGTCGTCCCGTCGTGGGCGGCAATGGCCAGGCGCTGACCGGGTGGCCGGCGGGGAGCGCAGCCCCGCCGGTCACCCTGGTCCGGTCCCGGGTCGTCCAATCGGTAGCGACACCTGACTCTGGATCAGGCGATCGAGGTTCGAATCCTCGTCCGGGAGCCAACGCATCCGCCGATCCCGCCCTCGTAGCCCAACAGGGAGAGGCGCCAGCCCGAGGTGCTGGTCAGTGCGCGTTCGAATCGCGCCGAGGGCACGGAACGCCGGCGAGGCGCCACAGGTAGGCGCACCGGGCCTGTACCCCGGAGGTGTGTGGGTTCGAGTCCCACCGCCGGCTCCACCGGCCAGCGCAGCACGATTGGTGGTGCACCGCATTCGTAACGCGGGGGAGCGAGTTCGATCCTCGCCGCTGGCTCTACGGGCGACGCACAGGTGTGCAGCGCCGCCTTGCAAGCGGCGCCTGCTCGGTTCGATACCGAGGTTGTCCACCCTGCCCGGGTAGCCCAACTGGAAGAGGCCGCCGGCTTAGACCCGGTGGGTTGCAGGTTCGACTCCTGTCCCGGGTACGCATGGTGTCGTAGCTCAGAAGGTGAGAGCACTGCCCTGTCAAGGCAGAGGTCGCGGGTTCGAGCCCCGTCGGCACCGCCCCGATCGATCACGGGCCGACCGCGGGCCGCAGTCGAGGGTCGCTCGGTCGCGGGCTCAGTGGTCGCCTCAATTCTTGGAAGCGTGGCCGAGTCTGGTCTAAGGCACCTCACTGCTAATGAGGAGGGGTTCTCCCCGCGCAGGTTCGAATCCTGCCGCTTCCGCCCTGCGTCGCTGTGGCCGAGCTGGTGAAGGCACCTCGCTGATAACGAGGCGATGCGGTGGTTCGAGCCCACCCAGCGACACCTTGCCCCTGTAGCTCAACGGAGAGAGCACCGGACTACGAATCCGGGGGTTGGACGTTCGAATCGTTCCAGGGGTACGCAGTGAGCCAGTATCGATTGTGGAGAGGCCAGCCGAGAGATGGCGCCGGCCGCGGTTTCGAAAACCGTTGGGGGAGTGATCCCCGTAGGAGTTCGACCCTCCTCCTCTCCGCCATGCGCCGTTAGCTGAGTGGTTTAGCTGCCGACTCTTAATCGGTAGACGAAGGTTCGATTCCTTCACGGCGTACGAAACTCGCGGCATGTGCGCTGGATGCGCTGCTCGGCCTTCTAAGCCTTGTGCGCCAGGTTCGATCCCTGGATGCCGCGCCGTCCAAAACTCCTGCTAGCTCAATGGAGAAAGCAACGTCCTCCTAAGGCGGGTTGTCCGGGTTCGACTCCCGGGCGGGAGACCCGAGCGCTGCTGATCCGGCGCCGGCCGTTCTGTGTGATGATGCCGCTCGCGCCTGATGGCTGGGCACCGGACTTTTAATTCGGACTGACGGGGTTCGATTCCTCGGGGCGGCACGGCGGGTAGGAGTACCGGTTGTGCTCGACGGTCTCATAAGCCGTGACAGGTGGGTTCGACTCCCACACCCGCTTCGTCCCGGTAGCTCAGCGGGAGAGCACCGCCTCGACATGGCGGGGGCCGCTGGTTCGATCCCAGCTCGGGGCACACGTATGGCGCGGTGGACGAATGGGGAGAGTCGCCTGCCTTTCAAGCAGGACACGTTGCGGGTTCGAGTCCCGTCCGCGCTACTCATTCCGGTGTCGGGTAATGGCAGCCCAGCGGCCTGTTAAGCCGCCTGTCCTGGTTCGAGTCCAGGCGCCGGAGCAGTAGGGGAGGAGCCGGCTGGTTACGGAAGCGCCGTTGGAAGCGGTGTACGGGTTGAGTCCCGTCGTGGGTTCGAATCCCACCTCCTCCGCCCGGGCGCCGTAGTTCACCTGGTCGGTGAGGCTTTCCTTATATGCAGGCCGTGGTCGGTTCGATTCCGACACGGCGTACCTCGCCCGTGTAGCTCAGCGGTAGCAGCGCCTCGCTTACACCGAGGAGGGCCCAGGTTCGATCCCTGGTGCGGGCATGGTGGGTGTGGTGTACCGGTGGTGCACGTCAGGTTGTGGTCCTGAAGGTTCGGGTTCGAGTCCCGACACTCACCCCATGCGCGTCGTGGACGGCGGCACGTCCAGCGGCCTGTAAAGCCGCCGCAACTCGTTGCAGACCTGGGTCGGCACCAGGGGCGCGCACGACGCACTGCCTATGCCCTCGTAGCTCAGCGGAGAGAGCACCGTCCTCCGACGGCGGGTTGCGCTGGTTCGAGTCCAGCCGGGGGCGCTCATGAACATATGGCAGGGTTGATCGAAGCCGTTGTTGTACGCCGGCATGGCCGAATGCCCGAGTCTGGTGAGGGAGCGGTCTGCAACATCGTGTACCCGGGTTCGAATCCCGGTTCGGCCTCGGCACGCCATCCACTGTGGGGATCTCGCCCGCAGACTTCAGCCGTCCACGGTGACGAGTCGCGATGAGATGCGATCAATGCGGCGCGACGAGCTGTTCCGGGCCGAGTGGCACCTGATAGAGATCTACAGATACGCCCAGCTGTTCTCCGGCCCGCACGGCCAGGCGGCCGACGTCCATGCCGGTTAGAACGCACTCGAGGGCTACGTTCCCGTCATCCAGAACTGGCCGGAGCTGGTGTCCGCCTAGGTGTTCCCGATCAGGAGGTTGGTGACGCCGTGGTGGAGTTGTGAGGCTGGGGGTTGGTCTCCGACGGCGGTGTGTGGGCGATGGTAGTTGTAGTGGATGTTCCAGACTTGGATGGCTTCGGCGCGTTGGGTTTCGCTGGTCCAGACTCTGGCGTAGAGGAGTTCTTCGGCCAGGATCCGTTGGTAGCGCTCGACTTTGCCGTTGTGGCGTGGGGTGTAGGGGCGGATCCGTTGGTGGCGGGAGGCGAACGCGGCGACGGTGCGGGCGAAGGCGGCGGCGCGGTAGTTGGGTCCGTTGTCGGTGACCACGCGGGTGATCCGAGTGATGCCGTGGGCGGCGAAGAACGCTCGCGCCCGGTGGAAGAAGCCGATGCTGGTGGCGGCGGTCTCATCGGGCAGGTGTTCGGTGTAGGCCAGTCGGGAGTAGCCGTCGATGACGGAGTGTAGGTAGACGTAGCCGGCTTTGGCGGCGCCGTTGCGGCGGTTCTTGGCGCGTTGGGCGGCCCGGTCGGCGGTGCTGCCGCGGCCGTGGGCGCGCCAGCCACCGCCGTCGGGGATCCGACCGACTTTCTTGACGTCCAGGTGGATCATGTGGCCGGGATAGCGGGCGGTGATCGTGGCTGGTCTGCGGTTCACCTCGCCGTCGGGGTCGAGGTCGCGGCGGCGGTTGATGCCCAGCCGGACGAACCAGCGGCCCACCGTCGCGGCCGAGACCCGGTGCCCGATCGCAGCCAGCTCGGTCGCAATCGTGCGGGCGGACCACTTGCGCTTGCGGCGCCAGGACTCGATCAGCTCCACCACCTCCGGCGCCAGCTGTGCGGGCGAGGTGTGTGGCGCTGACGACCGGTCGAGCAGACCCACCTGGCCACACCGGCGGTACCGGCCGACCCACTTGGACAGGCACTGCCGAGACACACCAGCCTCGGCAGCCACATGAGCGATCGGACGGGCCTCACAGCGCTGAACCAGACGCAGACGGCCAGCAGGAGTCAACGGAGCATTACGGTGGGACACGCGGGTCTCCTTCGGAACAGGACGTGTGGTCAGCGCTTCACATCCTGCCGACGGAGACCCGCCTCAGCTCCTCACAACCCCCACCACCGCGTCACCAACCTCATGAACCGCAACACCTAGGGATGGATCGGCGCCAACCTCCGTGAGCGGTCACCCACGCCCCGTTGGGTGCTGAACATCGACGAGGTGCAGGCGACGGCAGTGAATTCGTGCAGGTGGGCAGTGATCCAAGTGATGACCTGGATGCACTCCTGGTGCTAGCGCGGGGCGCCGACTCAACCAGCGGATGGATCACCTACGTCGCACCCACGGGGCAAGGGGAACGCGAGCGATCTACGCGGAGTGGCCAGGGGCCAGGATCGTAGGGGGAGTGCTCGTCACTGCCGCTGCCGCGTCGCCGATCGCTAGGTCGACCAAGGCGGCGCATGTTCTCATGGCGCACTCGCAGTCGAAGGTGCGGACCACCTTGTCCGATTCGATGGGGGCAAGTGGGCGCGTCGACCGGCTGGCGTACTGGTTCACGAGCGCCTGGTTCGCGTCCCGGAGCAGCCTCCGGTTCTCCTCGGATGTGACGGCTGTAGGGCCTTCGCTGATGCGATGGGCGAAGACACGCTCGACTTCGGCGATCGTCTCCTCGACGGTGAGCGGATCAACGAAGATCGTCGTGATGGCGGTTTCCGCGAGCTGTTCCAGTATTGGTTCCAAGCTCTGCAGGTACGACCAGGGCACGTCCCCCCGGTGCCGCACCTGCAGTCTGGCGACTTGGACATCCCTCGACGGGATCAGCCAGACGGCCTGGGTTTCCGGCTTCACCATCGCCGGCGTGATCGGTCCTCCCTCTGCCACGATCAGCGGAGCTGCCGGCAAAGAGCGCAGGTCGTCGATGATCATCGGCTTGCGGTCGTAGTACTCGGCGCCCGGGCCACGGGCCGGCAGCTCGACGCCGGCTGCGAGTGCGCGATCGCGATGCACCCATGTCTGGGTGTCGGAGCTGTACCGGCGCAGGCCGTGACGTCGCGCCAGATGCCGGGCGGCCGTCGTCTTGCCAGCTCCAGCCGGTCCACCAATCCACAGGACGTTTGACAATTCCATGAGCCATACCTCCACGAAGTTTGGATCACCACAGACACAACAAGGGCGCACCTAGAACGGTCGAGCGCGAGAAGGCACCTTCGCGCCTCGCCGTCCAGGCCATCGCTAGGCCACAAGCCGCGCTCTCAGCGCGTTGAGCTGATGGTCGTGTAGGCCACCCTGACGGAGGTACTGCTCGGTGCCGCCGTACTTGTCCTCGAGGTGCTTCAGCACCACGACCATCGTTTCCGGTCTCGCGGTGAACGACTCGGCCAGTTGGCTCCGTTCGGTCGGGTCGCTGATGAGGGCGAGCTGTTGGTCGAAATGCACGCGCATCCGGTCGTCCAAGGCCGCGTAGTCCGCGGCTACCGCCCCGGCCGGTGCTCCCGCGAGGCTCAAGGCCAACGCGACCACGTTCCCGGCGCGGTCCTTACCGGCATGGCAGTGGACGACGACGCCGCCGGTCGGCGCGTCCGCGATCGCGCCGACTGCGGCGGCGATCATGTCGGGGTTGAGGTCGAGCATCGCCACATATTGCTGGTCGATGGTCTGGGTCGGGTCGTAAGGATCGTCGGCGTGGTAGAGCGGCATGTTGCGGTAGAGCGGGTCGTTGGCGAATGGAGACGGGTCGCCTTCGCATTCCGGGGGCGTCCGAACGTCGATGATGCGGCTCACGGAGGCCTCTCGCACCGCCTTGACGCCGGCTTCTGTCAACCGTGTGAGATTATCGGAGCGGATCAGCGCCCCTGTCGTGATCTGGCGACCGTCGGTCGTGGGTAGGCCACCGAGATCGCGGACGTTGAGACAGTTTGGCCACTGCAGACGCATGGGTCCTGTCACAGATCTGTACCTCTTCCTTTCGACCGCCGGTTGGCCGAGTCGATGAGACTTGCTCCGCGGGAGACGAGTCTGCGCCACCTAACGCCGAAACATAAGTCTTGAAGTTGCCACGCAAACCTGCGAAAAATGGAATGGAGGAAACACGTCGGACCGTTTTGATCCCAGCGTCAACAGTCGCAGGGCTGGCTTCGCCCATGACTCCACGCCGTATCGGTTAGCGCTGGAGTTCGAGGTTGTGGCGGTGGACGTCAGGTGGAGCCAGCTGTGGCCGGCCTGTGCTGCTTGGTGGCCGGTCCAGTCGAGGAGGCGTGCACCGAGGTTGCGTCCTGCGGCGCGGCGCATGGTGGCCATCCGGTAGACGTACAGAGCATCGTCCGGTCCGTCAGGCCAGCCGTGCCCAGGTCCGTTCTCCGCTCGGGAGGCGTCCGTATGACCTGAGTCACGCGGCTGTCAGCGCATGGCTCAACGCTGGCGTCGGCGCCGCCCAGGTCGTCGAGTGGGCGGGCATAGTCTCAAGGTCCTGCTGGCGATCTACGCCCACTGCATCGATGGTGGCGTGAGCACAGCACGTGAGGCATGGGGGCTGAGCCCTGCTGACCTTCTGATTGCTGCGCCTGCCTCCTATTTGCTCAAGAACCGACAATCCTCGGCGCGCCGCACGGCCACGCCCTGCGGGCCGCCCTGGGGCCGTCCTCGGGCTCACCGAGCGTCGGCCTCTTTCCCGCCACGCTGGGCAGGCTCATTCAGCAGGGGCAGCCAGTCCGGGTCAACACATCGTTGTTCGATCTCAGCGGTGGTCAGCCAGTCTGCGGCCGTGCACTCAGAATCAGCCTCGGGTTCGGTCGCCGGGCCGTCGTGGTCGCCGCGAGCGAGGAAGAACACCATGTAGCCGACCGGATAGGGGTACCGGTAGCCCGCCGGTCGCTCATCAAGACTGATGCGCGTCCACCCAGCGACGGATAGGTCCTCCTCAGCCAGGACGAACCCGGTCTCTTCCCTCAGTTCGCGGACAGCGGCCGTGTGTGGTGTCTCGCCGGGCTCAAGATGGCCACCAGGTACATCCCAGCCCCGGCCAGGCCGGTCGACGTAGGCCATGAGGACACGCTCGAAACGATCGAGAACGAGCACGAACGCGGATGTGATCTGGTCCACTGGCGGCAGCACAGCCGAGCGCACCAGCTCAATCCGGTGGGGAACCTTGAACATCGCCGGCTGCGTCGTCGACCACAAGACTTCCTCGACCACAGAGACCAGACTCCCTCACACCCGCAGGCACGACTTACTATCGAGGTTCGTTCGATGCCTGCTCAGCAGCGTCCGCCGATGCTGCTACGCGCTTGTAGTGTTCCTGGAACCGAGCCTCATCGGGGACGCGCTCTCCTCTCTCTCCGACCGATCCGTCGATGAGCTCGCGCACGATGTCAGCGTGCCCGGCGTGATGGCCTGTCTCCAAGATGGTGTGTACGAGTGCTTGCCGGAGAGTGAGTGTCTCCCCGTTATGGGGAACCGTGCCGATGTCGCTACGGTCGAGCTCTGTGATGGTCTGGTCAGCATGGGCGCACGCTCGGCGGTAGAGGTCGACGATGTACTCGGTCGACTCGCCGGGAACCGCGTACATATCACCGCCGGTGTCCAGGGTCTCCTGGACGTTGGCCGCCTCCCACCACGGCAACCGGATACCTGCTTGCGACGCGGGTCTTCCGAAGGTCTCGCCCAGGTAGTTGCACTCGCCACCCAGGACGTGCTTGACGATACCCAACAGGTTCGTGCCGGTACGAGTCATCGGGCGGCGAATCTCCGCGTCGTCGGTCGGCAGTACGCGGTCCAGGAAGCCACGGGCCTGGACGTCCTCGTACCCCGGGTTTCATCAGCCGTGTGCAGGTGAGGATCGCCTTCGAAGGGCAGAAGGCACCGGATCATCAACTTTCATGATCAACAAAGAGAAGTGGTGGGCAGATCGACGTTGGCACCCACCATTTCTCTCCCAGGTCGGTCCGGTGAGGGCCCGCGAGTGCTTGGGCAGCTGTTGCATGGCGTACGTAACGATCGGCGCATTTCGGGCAATCTGACGGGACGGTTGCCCGGAACGTCGTTCCACCGGAGATGCCGACTCGGATCCATCAGTCGGTTTCAGGAATGTATGTCGGCATCGATGAGTTGTCGGCGGTGTGCCGGTCTGAACCAGCATGACTGCGACCTATGAGGCCCTCAGCCGGGATACCGGCTGCGATACCGACACCGACCCCGTGCGAGGACCCATGCCTGCCGACCGACCCGCCCGCGTCCTGACGGACACCGCAGACGCGGGGGGCCGCACCCCCGCGGTGATCCGGCTGCTGATGCTGTCGACGTTCGTGGTGATCCTCAACGAGACGATCATGCTCAACGCGATCCCGCGGCTGATGGCCGACCTGCACGTCACCGAGCAGGCCGCGCAGTGGGTCTCCACCGGGTTCATGCTGACCATGGCCGCGGTGATCCCGGTCACCGGCTGGTTCCTCCAGCGGGTCTCCACGCGCAGCGCCTACGCCACCGCGATGGGTGTCTTCCTCGCCGGGACTGCGCTGGCCGCAGCCGCCCCCGTCTTCGAGGTGCTTCTTCTCGGCCGCATCACCCAGGCCGTCGGCACGGCGGTGATGATGCCGCTGCTGATGACGACCCTGATGACCGTGGTGCCCGAGAGCGACCGGGGTCGGGTGATGGGCAACGTGACCATGGCGATCTCGGTGGCCCCCGCTCTGGGGCCGACAGTCTCGGGTCTCGTCCTGCAGCACGGCTCTTGGCGCATGCTCTTTCTGCTGGTGTTGCCGATCGCGGGCACGATCACCTGGTTCGGCCTGCGTCGCCTTCAGAACGTCGGCGAGCCGCATTTCAGCACCATCGACTGGCTCAGCGTGATGATGGCTGCCGTCGGCTTCGGTGCGCTGGTCTATGGACTCACCCAGTTCGCCGAGGGCGGGGCCGGCAGGTCGGTCATGTTCGTCGTGGGCGGGCTGGCGGCGGTCGGGGTCTTCGTGGTGCGCCAGCTGCGTCTGCAGCGCGCTGGCTCGCCCCTGATGGACCTGCGTACGCTGCGGCACGCGACATTCGCCAAGGCGCTGGTCCTGATGTCGGTGGCGTTCATGGCGATGCTGGGTTCGATGATCCTTCTACCCCTGTTCCTGCAGAACGTCCGCGGCCTGAGCCCGCTGCAGACGGGCCTGCTGGTGATGCCCGGCGGCATAGCCATGGGTCTGCTCGGCCCGATCGTCGGGCGGTTGTTCGACCGGTTCGGTGGGCGGGTGCTGGTGATCCCTGGCTCCTTCGGGATCGTGGCCGCGCTCGCCGGTTTCACCCAGGTGTCCATGACGATGCCGTACTGGCAGGTGCTTGGGCTGCACATCCTTCTGATGCTGTCCCTGGCCGCGGTCTTCACACCGGTGTTCACGATTGGGCTGGGCGCCCTGCCGCCACACCTCTACTCCCACGGCAGCTCGATAGTCGCCACCTTGCAACAGGTCGCCGCGGCGTTCGGCACCGCGCTGGCAGTCACGGTGATGACCATTCGTGCCGACCAACTGATCACCAACGGAGTCACCGACGGCGCCGCCCAACTCGACGGGATGCGGCTCGCCTTCCTGGTCGGCGCCGTCATCTCGATCGTCGTTGTCGCGACCGCCCTACGCATGCCGCGCCGCCCGGACAAGGAGGCGTACGACTCGCAGGAGGGGCCGTACGACGAACTGGACGACGAGCTCCAGCCCACCCGCTGAACCGACGACCGTCACCCGGGACGAGGCAGCGGGCGTTTAGTCTGGGGATTAGGCTGCGCGGCGCGACGTTCCGGTAACTTTCGTCGATCCAGTCGCGTAGGAGCCGGGCGTTGGTCCCTGCGAGGGGCACCGACAACCAACCCACTGCAAGCGTTCCTGCACCACTAACGTGCGGTCAGCAAGCGGGACGATCAACTCGTAGCGGGGCACCGGAAGACCGCGTGATCGGGCCAGCACAAGTACCTCCGGCGTGCGCTGCAAATCCGGCAACGGTAAGTCAGAGGGCGTCACCACACCCTCATGACCGTCAGGCCAACGGACATGCCCTCAGGACTCCGGCGTGCCGGGTGGTCAGCCGTGGTTCTCCCGATCGTTCAGAGCGGGCGAGCGCATGTGTCTGATGGCGGGACTGATGAGGATCGTGGCGGTGATGGCGGCGGACATGCAGGTGAGCACAACGAATGTCACGCGCGCGCCGAAGTCCTGGAGAAGCCATCCGCCGGCGAGGGGACCTAACGGCGCCGCGAGGCTGGCCACGAGCATGACCGCGCTCAGCATCCGTCCTTGCATCTCTGGTGGAGTGATGCTGATCTGGACCGCGGCGAGCATCCCGTTGGCCGGGGCAGAGGTGAAGTACGTCAGTGCCAGAAGGGCGCCAATAACGAACGGGTTGTACGCGAACATCAGGGCGCCCAGCGCGAGCGTGGCGGTCGCGCCGAAGAGACACACCAGCACGGGCGGTGGGAGTCGTCGCTGGATTTGCGGGGACAGCCAGGCCCCCAGAATCCCGCCGATGCCGGCCAGGGAGAGGGCCGCGCCGATCTCGACGGCTGGCGCCCCCCGTGCACTGGTCGACGCGATCACCACAAGGATGACAGCGGGGAAGATGAGCTGATATCCCGCCGCGCACAGCAGCGTGACTCGCAGAAATGCGCTGGCCCACACCAGCTGGATGCCAGTGAGGAGGTCCTGGCGCAGCGGCCGGGGGTTCGTCTGTCGCCCTTCGTCGCTGTGCAGTCTCCGCCTGACCGAGCGGATGAGGAGACCGCTGGTCATGAAGCTTGCCGCTTGTGCTGCGATCGGCAGGGCGGCCGCGACACCGAAGAGGAGGCCGCCCAGGGGCGGGCCACCGAGGGCGGCCAGGTGACCGCGCGCCTCGTTCTGCGCCATGGCGTTCGGCAGCTGTGTCGTGGGCACGACCTGCCGAACAGCGACCATCTGAGCAGGATCGAAGAACGCGTCACACGCCGCGGCTATGACGGCTACGACGACGAGGTGCGCGATGCTCAGACGGTCGGCCACGACAGCCAGGGCAACCGATGCCGTGGCCACCGCCCTGATCGCGTCGCACGTGACCAGGAGCGCCCTGCGTGGGAGCCGGTCCACGAACACTCCGGCAGGCAGCCGCAGAACCGCACCAGCGGCCATCCCGACGAAGGCGATCATGCCGGCCGTCAGCGCCGAACCGGTCGCCAGCAGCGCCAGCAGGGGATAGGCGATCATGGCGATGCTTGTTCCCAGGAATGAGATCGCGTGTCCGGTCCACAACACCATGAAGTCGCGGTTCTTGCGCAGGGGAGTCGACGCGGACCCAGGAGTGCTCGTCAACGACTTCGGCCTTCCGTGTGGCGAGAGAGCTCGAACAAGGCGACGGACACGATCAGACGTCGGTGGAACCTGTACCTGTCCGTGCCCTCCTCGGGTATCCACACATCTGCTCCAGTGGTCGCCACTCCGGCCGGGTTCCTTCATGCGGATCAACGCGCTGCAAGTCTCGGAGTTGGCACCGGCGATGTCCATCACATCCGCTGACAGCGGAACGCCCCACCGGTCAACAGCGCAGCTGACGCAGGTCGCGATCTCCTCGCCGGTCTCTTGATCAGGGGATGCCGCGTAAGGATCCGCGCGTCACATGCGTGCCTGACAAGGCGGCCGATCATGGTCCATCGCGGTCAACAGCGGTCACGACCGCGCGGTCCGTACGGCGGGCCGATCGACGCTCAGCCGAGCGTGGGACACGAATACGCCTTTGCTGGACAGGGGCTGTGGAAACTCGGTAGCGGTTCCACGTGCGGGCGGCTAGCGTCGGAGCCGACAACCAAAAATCCCGCTCCGGGACACTGACTTCTTCCAGCACCCGGAGCCACGTGACTCACGTGTCGCGTGGCTCCGGGTGCTTTCGTTTTCTCGGAGTGCATCTCAGGAGGAGGTAGGAGATGCTGACGCACGAGCAACGGGTGGCGTTCGACGAGCAGGGCCTGCTCAGGCTGGAGGGCGCCGTTCCGCGGGCCGACGCCGAGCGGATGGCCGAACGGGTCCGCGAGTTCCTCACGTCGGAGGAAGCGATCCGCCACAACAGCGAGCACGAGTACCTCGCCGAGCATCCAGGTGGCTACCAGCCGCTCAAGCGAGCTGGCGTGTTCGACGCCGTGCTCGACAGCGCCGTACCGGTGGCGTTGGATGAGCTGTTCGGACCGGACGGCTGGAAGCGCCCGCGGCATTGGGGCAATCCAGCAGTCACCTACCGGGTGTCTGACGCGCCATGGGCGTTGCCGACCGATGGCTGGCATGTCGACCGCGCTCCCGACGAGCATGGCCGGTCGCGCTCGGTCACGGTGTTCGTCGTCCTGGCGGAGCTGCGACCCCGCGGCGGCGGAACGCTGATCCTCACCGGTTCGCACCAGCTGGTACGGCGATACGGCCAGCACGACGTCAAGAATCGCGCCCAACGCAAGCTGGTGGGCGCCCGCCACCCGTGGCTCGCGGAGCTCTGGAGCCGCCAACCTGATCCTGGGATCGAGCGACGGAGCCGCTACCTCGAGGAAGGACCGGTCGTCGATGGCGTTCCGCTCCGCGTGGTCGAGATCACCGGGCAGGCGGGCGACACGTTCCTTATGCGTGGCGACACGTTTCACGCCGTCGCACCGAACGCGCTCGACCGGCCGCGGATGATGCTGATCAAGGGCGCTCCGGTGTCTGCTTGAGGTCGAGCACCCCATGGCCGGAGCGGTCAGCCGGGGCGCACGGTGCGCGATGCTAGTTGCGCTGCCGCGGATGTCCAGTGTTCGAAGAGGCGGTGTTCGGTGTCGGCGTCGAGGGCAGCTGTCGGCTCGTCGAGAAGTAGCAGGAGCAATTTTCGGACCGTCCGACCACCTGAACCGTCGGTGCGTGCAAAACAGGGCGTCGTCCTACGCGCTCAAGGGCCGAGCAGTGGGGGCGCAGACGATGTGGAACGCCGACGCCAGTCGCTTTCGCTGATGGCCGCAGGCTTCGACGCCCTCCTGGTGTTCGAACAAACACAGGTCCGGCTGGTCGACCAAGCGACCGGCATGTACTTCCACGCCGGCATGGCCGATCCTTTCCGCGTTCGCTGAGGAGAGTCTTCCCACTTGTGCGCTTCCGCCAGGCACGGACCGGGGGTCGCCACGGTCCGCACCGCGCATCGCATGACCGACACGCTGATCACAGCCAGAAAGCTCTCGAGAAGGGAGGCAACAGATGAAGACGCATGAGGATGAAGCGAACGACCTGAACGAAGTGCGGATCGAGGCGTGCATCGTCAACCACAACACGTCGGAGTTCGCCGAACTGGCAGTACGCACCCTGGCCGCCACCCACGCGGCTTGGGCCTCGCTGCCATCCAACATTGGCACTGGTGCCCAACTACGAGGACTCGGATCAGCCGGTCGCCGGCAAGATCGTCGACTGTCGGCAACGGCTCGCCGAGCTTCGGTCAGCGTGACAGAACGGTTGGTCGCCGGGCCACGTCATGCACAGCAGGCGAACAAACGTCCAGAAACTTCAGTTCGACAAACTGACCACTCGATCGGGGGTACATCCGCCCGCCCATCAGGAATGACAGCACTGACATAAGTGCTCGGGCCCGTTGTTCTCCCCGTGAGGTCCACCCGACGTCCTTGCCTCCACGCACGTCAATTCAGGAGCATTACGCGGAACCGCTCGCGAGCGTCTTGGGAGAGACCGTCGCACGTGACCACCGGCACGAACGGGTCGAGGGGTTGTGCGGCGTGTCCGTAGGGGAAACCCCCGACGTACGGCTGGGGATCCTCTGACGTGCGGGCTCGTCGCCCTTCGTCGTGTTACACGCGACTTCACTGGTGGGTACAGGTCCAGGTTGGAGAGAGTCGCACTTTATGTCGCACTGCCTCAACTTGGGGCGTGTGCTGGCCCTGAGGCAACCGTCAACACGAAATCCTGATGCTGGGCGGCGTGATGAGTTTTGAACACACGAGAGCCGAGAGCGCCGTAGCGTTGCGCGAGCTCGCGGGATTCCCGTTGGTGGACGCGCTCTTCGGGCGTCGTTCGCGCAGGTTCGCTATGGGTGACGAAATCCCGGACGGCCCACTGGCTTTTCGGTCCAGGCGCGATCCTCTTCCGCTCACTGAACTGGAGCGGATGCTGGTGCTGGGTGCGATGGGCGGCACGACGGGCTGGCACTACTCGATCACCCATAATCCACGCTTAGCGCCTCATGTTCCGAACTACTCGGCCGCTGCGGCCGGGCGTACGTTTCCTTCCGCGGCCGGGGTGCACACCGCCGAACTGTTCTTCACCGATGACACCGGGCTGTACTTCTTTCCGACGCGCGACGCTGGTGCACTGGTGGACCCGGCGGCCGAGGAGATCACGGCGGAGTTGATGGTCGAACGTCACCGCGGCCGGTCGCGCCGGCTGTCGGCCGAGCGACTGTACCTGCCGAGGGAAGAGCCGTACCTGGACAGACATAACCACTGGTGTGTGAACGTCCCCGGCTCCCTTCTGGTGATACCGGTGGCAGACATCGCCCAGCACTTCATCGCCGTCTTGTGTTTCCTCGCCCAGAACGGCTACGCGATCTATGACGACGTCCACAACCGCAAGATTCCAGGCCTGGACACATTCGGTGGCCTAATCGATATCGAACAGCCGTTTCCACTGACCTTCGCCGAACAGTACGCCTTGACCGAAGCCACTGCGGAGCTCGCCGCCGCCTGCTACGCGGGCACACTCATGCTGCAGGCGATGGGTCTGGGAGGCTGGATGTTCGACGGGATCGACCGGTTCACCATGCTTGGCGCCTCGGGCACCCCGAAGGTGCCTGGGCTCGGTTTCCGCTATGACCAGGACGAGCGCTGGTCGACACCCAATCCCACCGGCCGCGAAGGAGTCTTCGAAGCCTACTGCCCTCCCCACTACTCCGACATGGCCGCTGCAGTCGAGGCGTTCGCCCGACGCAAGTTCGGGCCTGGTGGCCCCTTCCATCCCGACACCCCGGGCGCCTGGACCGACAGCCCAGGTGTACGAGGTAGCGCGCAGGTCCACGACGAGCGGTTCAAGGCGTGCATCACGCTGCAAGCGCAGTACATCTTCGACACGTTCGGCAAATTCCCCGGAACCGTACCGACGGTGTTCATCCTGAACTACGTCCAGGCGCACCACCTGGACCTCGAGTTCTACGACCACCACTTCAAACCCGGGGCCTACCTACACACGCACGCCACCCACCTGCAGACGTGGCACAACCGAACTTGAATCCGCCGTACCCCTTCGCCAGTAGGCTCGGTCGACCTCTGTCTGGTAACGAACAAGGTCGGACTTGACGACGTGATGTGTCGTGGCAGCGCTCAGTCGAGCAGGCGTTTGCCGTCGTGATGCTCTCTGGGTTCGAGCACGCCACCCGGAATCTGCGAGGCACCGCTGTCCGTACCTTGGATGGCGACCAGGATCGCCCATCGGGACGGGGGTTGGGCGTGTGGATCGAGCCGCGTCCATGCCTTGTCGAGGGCGGCCATCCGTTGCTCGTAGGACAGGCCGGTGAAATGTGCGGTGAAGATCGGGACCTGCGACCAGGCGTAGGTCTGGTCGGGGTCGAAGGCGTACTCGAGGTACTCGGTCCGCACGACGTCCAGGCCGCCTAACGCCAGTTGGTCGCGGATACCGTCGTCGTCCATGAGCCGGCGCCCTCGGCTGGATGGCTGGAAGATGAAGTCGTGGTCGATCACCGCGTACGCCCGCATCAGGTCGTGCAGGGACGGCTTTCGTGGCGGGGGTGCCGGCGAACCGTCCGGCTGCCGGTTGGTCCCGACACTGCAGGCGAACCGTCCGTTCGGCGCCAACAAGGCTGAGATGGCGGCGGCGACTTCCGGCACCTGCATCTGCCAGATCGCCGAGTTGCACACGACATGACTGAACCCGGCGCGCACCACGGTGGCGACGTGTTCGGCGGGTGCTTCGAGCCAGGTCACGCGTGGGTCCTGTACTCGTTCGGCAGCGATCTGGAGCATCGCGGCCGAGGCGTCGACGGCGGTCACGTGCCCGGTGGGTCCCAGCTCAGCCAGGATCGCTTCGGTCGTCACACCGGTTCCGCAGGCGAGGTCCAGCACCTCGCTGTCTGGTTGCAGCACCGCGCAGCGCACCAGGTCCGTACTCGTCAACCGATACATCGGGAACCTACGAGCGAACCCGTCGTACATCCGCGCGTTCTGCTCCTCGCGCCAATCTCGACCAACCGCATAACGTCTCCTCAACTGCCCGCTGAGCTACGAGGCTAGTTGAGAACATTCTGAAGCCTGCGGGTGGACGCGTGTATGGCGCGCCGTCGGTTCCTGCCCACATATCCGATGGCGTCATCGTGGGTCGGGGTGGCATTCTGCGGTCGGCTTGCTTGGATCAAGGCGGAAGGGAGTTGTCTTGGATATCTGGGACGGCGACGTCTTGGTTGACACACCTGAGGTCATCGGGTTCCTTCATGAACAACTGGGCCGTGAACCGTTGCTCGCGGCGCTGACGGAGATCCAGTTCGAGCAGCGGACGACCGGCGACGTGGGCACGTTTTTTCGGGCGGTCTGGGCACCCACGGGCGAGTCTGTCGTAGTGAAGCTGAACGCCTGTGCGATCGAGCTTGACTGGATGTCTGTGGTCTCGCGTCGCGCGCCCGGACTGGTGCCTCATGTGTACGCCAGCGGCCGGCGTCTGGGCGAGGTGGACGTGGGTTGGCTCGTCTTGCGGAGAGCACCCCACCACATCGACTCCAGTTCTCATGATGACTGCCGCAAGCTGATGCTGGCGGCAGCGCGTTTCCAACAGGTGGCACTCGACATCGACAGAATGACCTACCCGATCGATGCCGCGTTCTTCGAGTGGTGCATGCCTGAGGTAATCGAAGCTGACTGTCCGGGCCCGGGCGAGGACGTCCTGGCCAGGCTGCATCAGGACCTCATGTGGGTGGACGAGCAATCTCCTCGCGTTCGGTGCCACGGCGACGTGCACTTCGACAACGCGGTGTCCGAGGTTCCAGGAGGCCCACTCCTGCTCATCGACCCGCTTCCACGGATCGCCAACTGGGCCTGGGATGCCGCCTACGCGCAGATGCTCTCGGGCAAGGAGGGGACCCCTCGGCTGGTTCCGCTCCTTGGCGAGGCGCGACGGTCGCTCGGTCTTCCCACCGGGGACCCGCCGGCACTTGAGAGGCTGGAGACGATTCTTCTCGGGTGGTCGTCAATGCTCTGGTGGGCCATCAAACCCTTCCGGCGCGATGACCCGTGGTTTGCAGAGCAGGTCAGGTGGAACCTGGAGCGCCTCGCATCGTCCACCTCTCCCTAGAGTCAGCCCACCACTGCTTCGGCCGCGCGGCGCGATCCGTAGGGCTTGGTTGATGTCCTTGACCACCCGTCGTACAGCGTCCGAGGCACTGCATCACATGATCGGGTTCCAGGGTCGATCCGGCGTCAGATGAGTGCGCGCGCGAACGCCTCCCGCAGGCCCGCATATGTCAGCGGTGTGAAGGCCTCGGCATCGTGCTCCAGCCGCTGCCGGAGCTTGTCCGTCGGCATCCACTGTGCGTCGCGGGTGTCGTCACCACGGGACTGAGGCTCGCCGGTCCCGATGGCCAGGAAGACCATCAGCATCGAGGGATACCCTCCGTCGATCATCTGGACGCACAGGTCCGGCCGCGACACCTGCACAAGCTGGCCATGCAACTCATGCTCGGCCACCGACTGGCCGACGGTGATGTCGCCGACCCCGGTCTCCTCCTCGACCTCGCGGCGTAGGCAGTCCATGACCGGCTCCCACGCGTGCCACTTGCCCCCGGGCAACTCCCAACGTCCGAGGTTGCCGGGGTCGCTGCGTGGCTTCCATCGCTTCTGGATGAGTACGGCGGGTGCCGCGTCACGCTGGCGCACCAAGCCGTACACGTTGGGCACGACCAGCGACTCTCGAGTGTCGGTCATGCTTTGATTATCGCGATCAGAAACGGGCCGGTTCGTGGTCGACACCAAGGCCAGCACGGGGACGGAGGATTCCGGGACGATGACCGAGCATCGACGGAGGATCGCCGCCTACGCGATCTGCCTGCGGGACGACCAGGTTCTGTTGACTCGGTTCGTCGCTCCTGACGGCATCGACCGGCACTGGACGCTGCCGGGCGGCGGGGTCGAGCACGCCGAGGACCCCTACTACGCAGTCGTCCGCGAGGTGGAGGAGGAGACCGGCTACCAGGTTGAAGTCGAGCGGCTTCTGGGCGTCGACTCCCGATCTTGGCCGGTGGCGTCGCGGGTCTCCGGCGGTGCGGAACTGCACACCGTAGGCGTCTACTACCGCGCCCGGATCGTGGGAGGCGAACTGCGCCACGAGGTAGACGGATCGACCGACCTGGCCGCATGGATGTCGGTGACGGACGTGCCTGGCTTGGTGCGCGCTGGTCTTGTCGACGTCGGGCTGGAGCTGGACCGCGCGAGACCAAGGACGGGCCATGTCGACCCGGTGTCGGTCGGCGGCCGCATACGGTAGCGGACGCCTTGTCACCCCTGAACGTTGAAGTCGCGGGGCCGTTGTGCCGCGCTGATGGACCTCGTCGTACGCAGAGGGTGGCGACCGTCACTGAACGCGGGGTCCAAGCGTGGCTAGCCGTCGCTCGTCACGTGCTCGACGAGGTCCTGCTCCGTCTCGCGGAAGCGGCGGAAGGCGTGCATGTCGTAGTCGAGGCCGTACACGCGCTTGAGGTCGGCGACGGCGGCAAGGGAGCGTTTGCCGAGCGCGCTCCATGCCTGCTCGCCCTCCTCGCCGGGCACCGGCTCGAACGAGTGCAGAACGATCTTCTCGAGCAACTGCCCGAGCGTCATGTTCTCGAACTCGGCCAGGCCCTTCAGGACCTTGACCAGGTTCCGCTCCATGCGGACTCCAAGCTGAACCCGCTCAACCGTGGGTACATCCTCATCCGTCGTCATGGTCCCACGGTACCGCGGGACCACGACGACGAGCAAAGCGCCTCTGCTACGCCGGACACGCCGATATCGTGGCGAGCTCATCGACGGGTCGATCGGAGTAAGAGGAGAGCCCGGGGTGTACGGGTTCAATGCCGTCAGGCGGACACTTCGCCT
Source organism: Actinopolymorpha sp. B17G11 (assembly GCF_040196095.1). Taxonomy (NCBI): domain Bacteria; kingdom Bacillati; phylum Actinomycetota; class Actinomycetes; order Propionibacteriales; family Actinopolymorphaceae; genus Actinopolymorpha; species Actinopolymorpha sp. B17G11. The sequence continues at coordinate 212,279 of NZ_JBEFTW010000008.1, read as the reverse complement.
TGCGATTCGTCCGTTCAGCGGCGGGCAGGTTTCTCCGCCGGCAGGATGACGTTGCTTGTTGCCGGCTCGGCCGGGTCGATGACTCTTCTCGGCGACGGTGGATCTAGTGGCGCCGGAACTGGGGTCCGGAGCCCAAAGCGGATCGGTCCGATGGCTGCTCGTACTCTTGTTCCGTTGTGTCCGGCGGTATCCGGCTGCGGGCCGCTGTTCATACGAGGAGCGCGGACGTTCTGCCCGTTCGGCCGTAGACGATCTCAGAGAGCTTACGGTTGCAGTACCGGCTTCGGGACTCCGATCCGTCGGGAGCCATGTCAGAACGTTCGAGATGCCCGCCGGGCAACTGCACGAGAAGTGGATGGCGGCGGCACAGCGCGGTCTTCCTCCCTGGGCCTGTGCTTGAGTTGGCGAGTCTCTCGACGGAGTCCGCTGCCTGTCCATCGCCTCGCAACAGGTGCGGCCGAGGTGTTCGCATCCATGAGCAATCAGCGCGCGGTTCGTGGAGTCCGCGATCAGCTCTGACGCAGCATTGCGTTCCCGGCAAGGGCGAAGTACTGGCGTAACAGCCCGTTGGTGTTCTCGGTGGTGCCGGGTCGTGAGGGTGAGTGGAGTTCGCGGAAGTAGATGTCCGGTGGCCACAGCGTGCCGGTTTGCTGCGGGCCTGTGCAGGATGCATTTGCCGGGAAGAGTCATTGTGGAACGAGCGCAGTGGACTTGTGCTTTGCGGCCTACCTGCCGATGACGATGCGGTATCTGATGAACATGACGGGACCGTGTGACGTGGGTCCTCCGGACTGTACTCAGGTTCACATCGTCGGCGCGGTCCATAAAGAGGGGAAGTCGCTATCGTTCTGCGTATTGTCGGCGAGAACAGCGGAAACGCAGAGTCCGACCGGATAGCAGCTTCGCCAACCAGGGCTCCCATCCTGGCCACCACTTACGGCGTGCGACTCTCCGTTTGCACGCTGTATCTAGCTCTCGGCTTGGGGCTTAGGCGAGGCTTGACAGCTTATCTAAGGTTGCGAGCAGAGACTGAGGGGCACGTGCCGGTCTTTCCGAGTTGTCCCTCTTTGCCCTTTTCCTCGCGCGTCCGATCCCGGTCCGACCCGTGTCGGCCTTGCCCACCTGGGGAATGTTGTGAAGCAGATTCTCATCCGTTCGGGGAAGAGCCCGTTTCGTATTGCTAGCCCGGCTGAGTTCGTGCATCAGGACCTGATCGGGACGAACACGGGCAATCTGCTGTTCAGTGATGCTGCCCATAGACTGCTGATGACTCCGGACACCGAGGTGACGTCTAACGGCATCCGTACCAACTGCTCGGCCGAGCGTGCCGCGGAGATCAACGAGCGGTACCACGTGTTTGTGGTCCCGCTCGCTAACGCATTCCGCCCTCGGTTCCAGGCTTCGCTCGACCGGCTGAGTAGGTTGATCGAGAAACTCACTATTCCGGTCGTTGTGTTCGGCGTTGGAGCGCAGGTAGGGGAGGACTACTCCACGGAGTGTCTGCAGCCGATGGAGGAGTCGGTCAAGCGCTTCGCCTCCGCGGTACTCAGTCGGTCAGCGTCTATCGGTGTCCGCGGTGAGCTGACCGCAAGCTACCTGAACAGCCTCGGTTTCGACGACGTCGACATCATCGGCTGCCCGTCGATGTTCTGGCACGGGGACAGGTTCCCCGATATCCGGGCAGCCGAGCTTAGTGTGGACTCGCGCATCGCCATCAACCTCTCCCCAGACGCGATTCCCGTCGGGGACCTCGCCGGCATCGCTCGGCATACTTGGGAGCGCTACCCGCACCTGACCTACTACGCGCAGAACACCATCGACGCGGAATTGCTGCTGTGGGGTGACACGACACCCGAGTCGGGGAAAGCCGACCCCTTCCCGATTTATCACAGTCATCCTCTTCTGCGCGAGAACAAGGTGCGTGTGCCACTAGACCCGACGAGCTGGGTCAGGGAGCTAGCCGACTACGACTTCGCCTTCGGAACCCGAATCCATGGCAACGTCGCTGCGCTGCTGGCCGGCACGCCAAGCGTCGTCCTCACCCACGACTCGCGAACCCTGGAGTTGTGCCGGTACTTCGACATCCCGTACCGACGACTCGCCGAGGTGCCTGGCGACACCGACCCGCGTGAGCTGTACGAGCACGCTGACTTCTCCGCTATGCTCAACGGCCACGGTGAGCGGTTCGAACGTGTCGTCGCCTTCCTCGACCGCAACAACCTGCAGAACACTTACACCCACGGCGACAAGGGCGCGGCCTTCGACGCCAAGATGGCCTCCCTCGAACTGCCCGCGTCCATGCCGGCCTGGGACGGCAGCAACGACGCCAACATGCGCTACCGCATCAGCAGGCTGCGCGAGCTGATCATCGCATCCGACATCAAGGCCGCGACAGCCAACAAAAAGCTCCGCGTACACCTTGCAGCCGCCAAAATGCGCCAGGTAGATGCCACCAACCGGCTCGCAGCCGTACGCGAGGAGCTCGACACCGCCCGCGCGCAGATTGCCGCCATGGAGCGACGGATCACACGCGTCGAAAAGCAGATCCTGGTTCGCATCGGCCCCGCCCTACGCCGCCGCATACGCCGGCTCCGTGGCCGCATCGGCTGAGCCGACAAGACCAGTCGGCCAGAACAAGCGCCGGCCCATTTGCTTGCGTACTGCCCCGCCGCTGGGTCGTAGATCAGCATGGCGCTGCGACTGGCTGGGCTGGAGTCGAGTTTGAGTTGAGGCTGTACGCGTCGCCGTGCAGACTGTCAGGGCGGTCGGCGCAGCGGCGCCGACGAGCGCGAGCAGGTCACGACCGTCATGCTTCCCGGCGACCGGACGGTCACCCAGAGCATCGGCAAGGAGTCAGTCCAGACCGGCTTCTACATGGTGATCGACCGGGACAGCCAAGCCTCCTGGCCGTCACGTTCGCGCCAGCCGCCCCTTCGGCCACTTTGAGAGGACGGACGCGGACGGTTTAACCTGCGGCTCGTGCGCTTCCGCAGGAAGTCCGTCAGCCTCACGGTCGGTGACCGTGCGCTGGAAGATCTCCACGTCCGGGCAGCGACCCAGCGTGGCCGCGCCATCGCGGCGGAGTCCCGCGACTGGCTGCTGGTGAAGTCGGTGATGCAGCCGGGGGAGCGGGCACGTGCGCGAGTTGCGGTGCGCTTCCCGCACGAGGGGAACGCCGCGGGCTTCGCCTTCGTCACCGACCAACGGGTCATCTTCGAGGTCCGCGAGCGAGTGACTGCGGTGGCGCTCGCGTACGTTGTCTTCGCGGGCCGACCGATCGAGCCCAGCCTCGGCGACTTCGTCGTCACAGCGAGGACGGCTGGCGGGCCCTCGGGCGGTGAGTTCACCACGGCGATGCGGATCCGTGACGCCGAGGCGTTCCACGACTTCTTCCCCACGCTGCTGGACGCGGCGCGGGCCGCGGGCGCGCTGCCCGAGGTCGACACGAGCTGGGGAGGCGACGTGCCGCAGGCATCCGTGCCACGCAGGGCCGAGACCGCCGAGCCGCTGCCGACCGACGTGCTCGACCGTGCGCTCGCCACGTTCATGGAGGATGACGAGCGGATCGCGTTCGCCGCCGAGATGGTGTGTGATGCCGGTGGCCGGGTCACAGTGCTGGTTACTCAGCGGCGTCTCGTGGTCATCGAGAGCCGACTGATCTGGGCGGCCCCGCTGGAGCGCACCAGGGTCGCCGAGGCCAGCGGGAGGGCCCTCCAGGTGTGCCTGCTGGCCGAGACGGTCACCGACTCTCTGGTGCTCGGTGGGGGTCTCGCGTCCGTTGATCCCGGCCAGCGGCGGTTGACGCTGCGGTCGGACGACGACCCGGCCGTCGGCGTACGCCTCCACACGCATCTGCGTGCGGGTGGCGCTGGCCCGCTCATGGCCTGGCCGGCGGCCGAGTAATCGTCGTCGGTGTGGTGTTCAGTCCTGCGGGTTGAAGAAGAAGCCGAGTGCGAGCGACCAGGCGAGGTGCCACACGTAGACGCCGAGGACGAGTTCCCAGCCGAGGTTGAGTGACAGGAAGCCCGCGTTCAGATCCGGGAACTGCGTCGGGATCCACCACAGGCAGCTCAGCGTTGCCAGGACCATACCCATGGCGACTCCACGGGCGACGTTGCGCGCGGTCGTCAGCGTCTTGCCTAGCAGCGGGAAGATCAGCAGCGCGTAGCCGAGCGCGAACACGATGCCGTTGAAGGTGTGGAAGATATGCCCCTCGAACCACTGCGTCGTAGCGGCGGCCTCGGGCATGAGGATGGATCCGTTGAAGGAGGCGAAGTCCAACTTCGGCAGGCCGATGCCGGTCATCCAGTAGCCGATCATGTCGGCGATGTGAAGGGCCGCGAAGCCCGCCACGAGCCCACCGATGAGTCGGTGCGTGTTGACGTACTGGGGCCAGTGAAGTCCGGCCGTCTGGTGTTGGACCACCGGCAGCGCATGGTCGGCCACCGGCGCCTGACGGGCATCCAGGTCCTCGCGGGTTGCCAAGTGGCCTGGCTGGTACGGCTGGTGCGTCGAAATGATGATCTCCTTCGTCGCCCCAGGGTCGGACGTCCTCTCGGTCGCCCGCCCCGTCCCCGGGTGGTGAGGGCATGATGTCCGGTATTGGGTACTCCATCCCGCTCCGCCACGCAACTCCAGCATCGCGCGAGCCCGTCCTCGCGTGGGTGATCGCGCAGTTTGAGGCTCGATCGAAGGTCTGCAGCGTTAGCCCTCTGCGTGAGATCCCGGGCGAGCGTGGACCCTGGCTCCTCACCGTGTCCTCCGTCTCCGGCAACCGCGAAGTCGTCTTGAAGACCGGTCCGCTGGATGATGCGGCCGACCGTGGCACGTCCGAACACTGTCGATCACTGCATCGATATATTCGGAGGCGGCCGAGATGAGTGCCTTGGGAGCAGTCCTACCGAGGATCCACGCAGTCCAGGTCCCGCCAAACCCGCACCTTCCGCCGCGCACCCGCGCCCGGCAAGGCGAGCACTTCATCTCCCAGCGTGCCCAGCGACGTCGTGCCATCCAGAACTACCAAGCAGGTAGCACACGTGATCGTGAAGAGCTGCACAGTCAGGTCGCGGCCAGTAATCCAGCGTGGTCAGCAGAGCGGGTCCAGAAGTACCTCACCGACCCCGGCACCACACCACTCATCGAGGAGGCAGAACGCGTCCTCGAGCAGCTTCCGCAGTCCACCGAGCCCACCGGCCTGGTGCACAACGACATCGCGATCGGCGACGTGATCTGGTCGACTGGCCGGCGCCCGGTCGTGATCGACTGGGAGGGCGCAGGCAGTGGCGCGACTGGCCTGGACCTCGGCAACGCCCGGTTCGAACTCGCGATGCATTACGGAGTGCGGGCAGCCGAGACGCTGCTACGTGGCTGGACCGAAGTGGCGGGGGCGCCAGCACCGGACGACCTCCTCTACTGGGACCTCTCCGCCACGCTCAACACACCCGCCAACCTTCAAGGGTGGGCGCCCATGCCGCACGCAACGGAGGGACGCGACGCCTTCATCACACATGTCCTGAGGCGGGTCGGCGCAACAGGAGCGTCGTCATGAGTCCGTGAGGTTGACGGCCTCTTCGGGTCGGCGCGCCGACGGATCGTTCACGAACTGGTGATGGTGGCAAGTTCACGCCAGGGCTTCGCGGTGTTGTCTAGGGGGACACCCCCTAGTTTCGTTGTTCGATGAACCATGCCGCGACCTGCGTGCGCGAAGTGAAGCCGAGCTTGCGGAGGATGTGGTCGACGTGGCACTCAGCTGTTCGCTGCGATATCACGAGGGTGGCGGCCACGTCCTTGTTCGACAGGCCGTTGGCGACGAGCTCGGCGACCTCGCGCTCCCGCCTGGTCAGCTGTTCGTCCGCCTGCCTCGTGGACGCCCTGCCTTCGAACGACTCCTCGGCGCCAGCCACCGTCGGCGACTCGCCCAAGGCGTACGCAAATGCGACGTCGATGGCGAGGCCGCGCCCGCGGTCGAACGCCGCCTGGAACGCCTGCGCGCCAAGAGACTTCCGGGCTTGCTCACGACGTTCGTCGCTCCAGTCGATCAGGCCTTGCCAGCCCGACAACCGCCCACCGCCAATCGGCTCCCACAGGGTCTCAGCGATGCCGAACAACACGGCGGCGTGTTCAGCCTGGCCGCTCGCCGCGGCGCTCCAGGCGAGCAGTTCGACACACCAGGCGACACCCACGTGGTCGAGGTGGCGCTTGAGCTCGAGGGCGCTTCTGGCGTAGGTGTTCACCTGTGCGAGGTCGCCCAGTAGCCAACGTGCGAACGCGATGTGCCATAGCCCCCAGGACTGCGCCCATCGCTCCCCACGCTCCTGGCACATGGCGATGGCTTGCTCGCACAGTGCCACGTCCCGTTGGGGGTCGCCCAACATGGCGACGGTCATGCCGAGGTCGATCATGGCCAGGGCGGTGAGTGAATTGACGGCTCCGGCAGCGCGGTAGTGAACCAACGCCTCCTCGTGCGCGGTCACCGCTTCGGGTAGTCGCCCCTCGAACCATTTGGCGAGTCCAATGAACTGCATCGCGTGGCCGAGTGTGAGCTCGTCGCCCAGCTCTCGGGCCAGGTCGCGGCACTCGTGGAGCACCGGCAAGGCATGCTTGTAGTTGCCCTGGGAGGACGAGAACCAGCCGTCGACCCACAGCGCCTGGGCCCGTTCGTTGCTTGGCTGCTGGTCCAGTGCCAGTGCTCGACCCAGCCAGTAGCGGCCGTCACGAATTGATACACCGAACCAGTACCACCACAACAGGTACGCCAGCCGCATCCCGGTACGTGCCTCGCCCGCCTCGGTGAGACAGAACTCCAATGCCGCAAAGATGTTGGGCTGTTCGACCGCGAAGCGGCGCAACAGGTCCATCTGGTGTGGTCCGAACCAGTCGGCCTCGGCCTCCTCGACAAGGCGTAGGTAGTAGTCGCGGTGGCCCTCGCGGATGGCGCGCTCGTCGATCGGGTTCAGCTGCTCGCGACCGAACTGTCGGATCGTCTCCAACATCTGATAGCGGGCGTGGCCTGAGTGGTCCTTGCGGCTCATGACGGACTTTTCCACCAGACCAACCATGCCGTTGAAAACGTCGTCGGGGGCGAGACCCGCAACGGCACAGACCACCTGGGCGGCCTCCATGTCGAAGTCGCCAGCGAACACCGACAGGGTGGCCCACAATGTCCGCTCGAGTTCCGAGCAGAGATCAAAGCTCCATTCGATGGCGGCACGCAAGCTCTGATGGCGCGGTGGCGCCTCCCTGCCGCCGCCCGTCAAGAGACGATAGCGATCCTCCAGCCGCTCGAGGATCTCCTCGACGGACAGTGCTCGCAGTCGTACGGCGGCCAGCTCGATCGCCAACGGCAGTCCCTCGAGCTGCTGACACAGCCGGGCCACCGTCTCCTCGTTGGCGGGGGAGATAGTGAAGCCAGGAACGGCGGCTGACGCACGCTGTTCGAACAACTGCAGCGCTTCGTAGCGGTGTGCCGACTCCTCCGTAAGCGAGGCACCAGCCGTGGGAACCGAGAGCGGCGGCACCGGCCATATGTGCTCTCCGGAGATGTTCAGGGGTTCTCTGCTCGTTGCCAACACCCGCACGTTGGGTGCCGCCACGAGCATGCTGTGCGTCAGTCGGGCACACGAGTCCAGCAGATGTTCGCAGTTGTCGAGTACCAGCAGCAGTCGCTTGTTCGCCAGGTAATTGGTCAGCACAGTCTCGGGGTCGTCGGTGATGGAGTCCGTCAGCCGCAACGCCGTCACCACAGCGTTGCCGACCAGCGAAGGGTCGTCCAACTTGGCTAGCTCCACCATCCACGCTCCATGCGGGAACGCGCGACTCACGCTCTGCGCGACGTGCAGGGCCAGCCGGGTCTTGCCCACACCGCCCACGCCGGTGAGGGTGACCAACCGCGACTCGGACAGGGCTCGTTTGACATCAGCGCTTGCCTGCCGACGCCCTACGAAACTGGTCACTTCGGCCGGGATGCCACCGGTCTCCCGACGAGGTGCCTGCGTTGCCACAGTCGCCATGAAGCCCCTTCAGCGAAACAGCACGACCATCGTATGTCCGGTCGACCTGCGGACTAAATGCCCGCATGTTCTACGGCATTCACCCTGCATGGCCCCAATCCACGTGGTGAGCCTGGATTTCGCGAGGTTTGTGGGGGTCGCGCGGCGGAGGTTTGGTTCTGGGCTGGCCGGTGAGTTATGGCGGCATGCCGGGTCTACACCACGTCAAGTCGATTCGGATCGAGACCGCCGGAGGCCGGAATGTCTGCGTCAGTGCTCTACATGTCGATGTCACTCGATGGGTACATCGCGGGACCGAACGACGAACCGGGCAACCCCGGCGGCGACCGTTTCATGCGCCTGCACGAGTGGTTCGCCACGCCGGAAGGGGAGTTCTTCCGGCCGTCCGGGCCCGCCGGAGAGTTGATGGACGAGTGGAACGCCACCGGTGCGGTACTGGCCGGTCGGCGCCTCATGGAGCAAGTAGACCACTGGAAAGGCGATCACCACGGCGTGCCGATCTTCGTGCCCAGCCACCGGCCGCCGCCTCCCTCTGTCGCCAACTATCCGTTGGTGACGTACGTGACCGACGGGATTGAGAGCGCCATGGCGCAGGCCAAGGCTGCGGCGGGCGACCGGGACGTGCTGGTACACGGCGCATACACGGCACAGCGGGCACTCGAGGCCGGAGTGTTGGACGAGATCCAGATCCATCAGATCCCGGTGCTGTTCGGCGGTGGTCGCCGGCAGTTCGACGTCTTGCCGTCGCGTATCGAATTGGAGATCGTTCGAGTGATCGACACGCCCGAGGCGACCCACATCCGCTACCGCGTCCGTCGCTGAAGCCGAACGCGCCTCGAACCTGGCGGCGGAGGGCTCGGGTGCCTGCCGGCGCAGGCCGAGGTCCGGCCGTTCGTCGGGCGCATGACGGCGATCGCCGCCGGCGGAGGTCCCGTGAGAATCTGCCGGCAGCCTGGCAAATCCGGAGCGAGGCGTTCGTAGGAGGGGTGAGAGGCTGGCCGAAGGAGGCCGCCGGGACAAGGAGTCATGAGATGACGCGGTACCTGATCTCGTTCAACAACGGTGCGATGGACGTCCCCGACGAGGATCTTCCCGACGTGGCCGAGGCCGCCCACGCGGTGGTCCAGGAGGCCAAGGACGCCGGCGTGTTCGTCTTCGCCGGCGGGCTGCCCCTCGACGCGGAGTACGACGTGGTGGCGACCGACGGGATGGTCACCGACGGCCCGTACCCGGAGAGCAAGGAGTTCATCGGCGGGCTGATGGTCGTCGACGTCCCTACCCGGGAGGCAGCCCTGGAGTGGGCCGCAAAGATCGCGGTCGCCTGCCGCTGTGCGCAAGACGTCCGCGAGTTTCTGCCCGACCCGGCCGTCGAATGAGATGACGTTGTGGGGCGGCATTACGTGGCGACGAGCCCGGGCACCGACGCCGTACGTCACGACCTGACCACTGCATCGACGGCGGCGACCACGCAGCGCGCATGCGGATCGATGCGGCAATAGGCGTTCGCGCCAACAGGCCGGCCGTACAGACTCTCGGTCAATGCGAATGTGACGGTGTTGAGACGCGGCCGACCGGGCGAAGGGGACGCGTGCTGGGTTTCTCCACGCGGTCGATACGCTTGGATTCATTCAACTCTTCCGATGGCGCATGGAAATCCCAGTGGCGGATCTTGGAACCGATGGTGAAATTCCGATTGGGGCGAGCCGTACATAAACTCCGGATCGGCGGACGGCTGCTGGGTTCGTTGGCATTGTCTGCTGCGGGGGCGATTGCTGTTGTGTGGCTCTCCCCGGGTGGGCTGGGCCAGGCCGGACCGGTGAGGGTCACCAGTGGCGCATCGGCGTCGGTGTACCGGTCGGTGTCCGGGGTGATGGACGACGCGCCGTCCTGGGTGGGATCGGCCCTGTCGGTGGCGACCGAAGGTGGGTTGGTGGCGCTCGGATTTCTCCTGCTGTGGGTGTGGTGGGCGGCTGTCCGTGGCAGGGACGCGCGCGGTGTCGCCGGGGCCACTTCGGTGGGCGCCGGGGTTGTTGCCGCTTACGTGGTGAGTGAGGCGTTGAAGCTGGTGGTGGACGAGGAACGGCCATGCTTCGCGCTGCCTGGCGTCAGTGCGGTCACGGAGTGCCCGGGTGCGGGTGACTGGTCGTTCCCGAGCAATCATGCCGTGCTCGCGGCAGGGATCGCTGCTGGGCTGGCGGTGCTCCGGCCACGCCTGTCCGTGGTGGCATTGCCGCTTGCCGTGGTTGTGGCGCTGCTGCGCGTGGTGGCCGGCGTCCATTATCCCCACGACGTTGTCGCGGGCGCTCTCATCGGCGCCACCGTTGCGGTGACGGCGCTGCTCCTGGTCGGTCCGCCGGTCTCTTGGGCCGTGTCATCGTTGTTCCGACGCTACGGGAATGGTCCCGGCTTCCTGGGACCCCGCCGCCGCTCTGCTATCGACCCCCACGCTGGCGGGAGGTCGCATTGATCATTGATGAGAATCTCGTCTTCAGCGCCGAACTGCGGGGACTTCACAGGCTCGGGAGCCTTCCGAGGCCGAAGGTAACGACTCGTTCCGAGGTCCTTCCGGGCGCGGCCTGTCTCTGGGAAAGCAACACCACCGGTGGTCATCGAGATCCCGTCCGGCTCATTCCCGCCAGCGGAGTTCCACTGAACGACGTCCTACGCGCAGTTCAGCGGAGCCATCAACGGGTTCCGGGCGGGCACCTTGAGATCCGGGGTGTCGCCACAAGCTTCGACCCGGCGGCCGTGTCCCTGCTGCGTTCCGTCGGTGCTCACCAGGACAGCGAGGGGCCGCATACGATGATGGCGCTCGACCTCAGGTCACTCGACGACAGAGCCGACCACGCGCCGGGGTTCTCCGCGACCGTCGCCACTGATGCCGAGAGCCTCGCCAAACTCCGCTCGGTTGTCGGCCAGGTCTACGCAGGCGTGGACGAAGAAGAGGCCGTGAAGGCCGACAACGAGGCCGACTTTTACCACGCCCCCGGCACCATGACCTATCTGGCTGTCCGTGAGAACGGACAGACGGTCTCTACGGGGAGCCTTCTCATCGATGGAGACGTCGCCAACATCTGGAGTATCGCCACGCTTCCGGCGGCACGCGGGCGAGGCGCTGCATCGGCGGTCATACGGGCCGCCTGCGCCGAGGCCCGCCGCCAGGGGGCCAGCATTGCAGGCCTGCGAACCACCGAGGAACTGGCCAGAGACGACGGCCTTTACCACAGCGTCGGATTCGCTGTCGTCGGCCACGAACACGCGTGGAACCTCGACGACATCGACACTCACGCCATCTGACAGCCAGCACAGTACCGGCACCGAACACTTGTCGGGCCACGTCACTGATTACCTCATTGCCCACCGCGGCGCCATAGCTCGACCGAGGGCGTGCAACCTGCGCTGGCCTGGGCGTCATTCTTTGGGCTGCCTGGCCGCTAGAAGCCTGGCTCGTCGAGGTCGGCGATCAGGGTGCGGATCAGGTGGCCTGAGCGCTCGACGCAGGCCTGGTCGTCCTCAGCCACGCCGAACTCGAACGAATCCAACGCGATGATCAGTGTGTGCAGGTCCAACTGCCGCCGGTACGTCCTGTCAGCCGGCGCGCCGTAGCCGGCGAGAAGCGGCAGCAGGTCCAGCTGCGGGCCGCGAACCCGGAGCACCGCCAGGTCATGGACCGGTGCACCGGGCTGCCAGTCGCCGAAGTCGATGATCCCGCTCACGCGTACGGCCTCGCCGTCCCTGCCGTCACCGGTCACGAAGATGTGCTTGGGGCCGAGGTCACCATGGCACAGCACCCATTGAGCACAGGGAAAGTCGCGGACGTATCCCTCCAGCAGGTCGAGCATCCGGTCGAACTGAAGCGCCGAAAACCCACCGGCAAGGATCCTGTCCCGTGCTGCATGTCGGGCAGCCAACTCGGCCGCCATCGCGGTCGGCCAGTCGCGCTCGTCATCGACATGGATCCGGTTGATTCGGGCAATCAGTCCGCCGATCTCGGCGAGCACGTCGTGGCGTTGCTGCTGCGAGAGGCGATTGATGACCTCGCCGAGCGGACGGCCCGGCACGGTGCGCTGCACCATGACGGGGAACTCGGAGTCGTCGATCCGTACGGTGTCCTGGAGCAGGATCTCCGGGGCGGGCACGCTGGCGGCACGTGCACTCTTGATCGCCCCGGCCTCGCCCGCCGAGCTGGTGGCGAGGTCTCCGTCATCGAACCGGAGGATCCGGACCACCACATCCTGCTCGTCGGCACACCGGACCCGGTAGACCTCGTTCGAGTACCCCTCCACGATCCGGTCCACGCGGTCGGTCCCGGCACCCACAGCACGGCGTACGAGCTCGGTCAGCACCGAGCGTGGCGTACTCGTCTGAGCGTGTTGCCACTCCGCATACGAGCCCAAGGGCATGCCGGCCATTCCAACAGCCCGGCGCCCATGGATCAAAGGGGTTTGCCCGGCCATCTACAAAGCTATGACCATGTAGGCGCCTGCATGGCCTTCACCCGGTCGCCCGCCGCAAACTTCCTCGGTGGATCATTCCGGTGGAACCTTGGAAGCGATCGCGTAGGCGAGTGCGGCCTGATCCTCCTTCGGTACGTCGAGATACCCTTTGGACTCCATCATCAGCGCCTGGAATTGCTGCTCTTCGTACGCCACACCGGGAGGCAGGGGCGCAAGGTGCCAGTGCACGTGCGAGTTGCCTTGCTTGCTTCCCAGACTGAGAACGTACAACCGCTCGGTGGGCAGCACCTCTGAGATGGCTACACCGATTCGGTGCACGATCGCCTGCAGCCGGAGATACTCCTCGATCGTGAAGTCGGCAACGACGTTCTCCCGATGTTGGATCGGGGCGACCAGGACGTACCCGAGGACCGTAGGGAAGCGGTTGAGGAAGGCAATCGCTGTGTCGTCCTGGTAAATCGGCGGGTGCTCGTGTGGGTTCGATCCGTCGACCACTCCGCATATGAAGCACGGTGCGGCCTGTGCCCGGGCGGTATACGCCTTGAGGTCGAGTTGCCGTCGAGGGTAGGTCGTACGCATGCTGAGCGATCATGCCAGTCCTGGGCAAGTGTCGCTCGCAGCGGAGATCTGGGTCTCGGCGCGGGTAGATACGTCGGAACGAATTGCCTGCCTCTACGGATGGTCGCTCGGACCTCACGCGGTCAGGACGCCAGCACAGGCAGATGGGCCGTCACGTGCGCGATGTCGGTTGGGGCCCACGCCATTGGTCGATGCTTAGGCGGTACAGCACATGCGGGCGCAGTGGGTGGCCAGGCGGAACACGCGGGTGGTCGAAGTCATCCGCCGGATCGTGCGACATGCCAAGCCGACCCATGACGGCCTGCGACCGCGTGTTCAGCACTGCCGTCATCGACACGATCTCGGTGAGGCCGACCTGTTCGAATGCGTATGCCACTGCCGCCTCCGCCGCCTCGGTCGCGTAGCCGTGACCCCACGCGCTGCGGGCGAACCGGTACGCGATCTCGAACGCGGGTGTGAAGTGGGCGTCGAACGTCTGGTAGAGCAGCCCGGCGCAGCCGATGAACTCACCTGTTTCGCCCAACTCCACAGCCCACATACCGTGCCCACGCTCGGTGATGCCGGCCTCGATGACTTCGACGAACGCATCGCTTTGCTCGCGGGTCATCGTAGCTACGAAGAACTCCATCACCTCAGGGTCGCCGTGCCATCTTCTACCTGGTCGACGTCACCACTGCTGTTGGCTGGCGACCCAACCGGCGATCTGCGCCCGTGAGGTGAAACCGAACTTTGTGAGGATGTTCTCGACGTGGGCTTCGGCCGTACGCCGCGAGATCACCAGCTCCGCCGCGATCTCCCGGTTCGTCCGACCCTGATGGACCAGAGTGGCGACCTCCCGTTCGCGTTTGGTCAGTAGCGTCGCCGCCGCGGTCACGGGCGCCGCGGCGGGAGGCTTGGTCGAGGTGACCTTCTCGCCCAGCGCCATGGCGACCGCTTCCGCTTGGGTGAGGCTTGCACCCTCGTGGCGGGCAGCGTCATAGGCCGCTTCTCCGAGGGCCCCCCGGCTACGGGCCCTGGATTGCTGGCTCCAGTCGAGCAGGATCTCGTACCCGAACAGCTGGGCGCCGATCGGCTTCCACATCATCTCCGCCGCCCCGAACAGCACGGCCGCCCGATGCGCATCCTCGTCGGAGGCCGCGACCCAGGCCAGCACTTCGAGGCAGAACGGGATGCCCAGGAGGTCGTTGAGGTCGTCCTTGCTGCGCAGGCACCCTCGGAGATGCGAGGACCCCTTGACCCGGTCACCCGCGACCCACCAGCGCAGGCCCACGATCCACTCCGCCCACGACGCCGCCCATCGCTCGCCCCGACCAGCACAGATGCGCTGGCACTCCTGGGCGAGCGCCAGGGAGCGGTCGAGGTCACCCCGCATGCACGCGGCATCGGCACGCGCGACGTAAGCGATCAACGCGGGCGCGTCCCATCGTCCTGACTTGCGGTAGCCGGCCAGTGCCTCGTCGAGCAGGCGCGCGGCGCTGGTCAGGTTGTTGTCGAACAGGTCCGCCATCCCGAGGAACTGGATTGCACGAGTGGCCGCGGACGTGTCACCGAGGTCCCGGGCGAGGTCGCGGCATTCGGCCAGCAGCACCCTCGCCGAGTCGGTGTCGGCCTGCAGGGATGCCGCCCAGCCGTTGATCCACAGGGCTCGGGCCCGTTCGGGGCTGGGCTCGGTGTTCAGCGTGAGTGCCCGGTCCAGCCAGTAGCGCCCGTCCCGGATGAACCCGCCCGCGATCCAGTAGAACCACAGGTCGCTGGCCAGCCGCAGCCCTGCGCCAGCCTCGCCCGGTTCGGTGAGGCTGAAGTCCAGCGCGGCCCAGAAGTTGGCCCGTTCGGCACGCAGGCGCGCACCCCACTGGGCCTGGTGCGGACCGGACGAACCCGCATCGGCCTGCTCGGCCATGCGCAGGTAGTAGTCACGGTGCCGCTGACGAAACTCATCCTCCTGCCCGGCCTCGACCAGCCGTTCCCGGCCGTACTCCCGGATCGTCTCCAGCAACCGGAACCGTGCGGAATCGCCGGCCATGTCCCGAACCAGCACCGACTTCTCGACCAGACCCGTCACCAGTGCGAGCACATCGGTGACGGCCACCTCAGGAGATGCATCGCCTACGCATATGCTCTCGACCGCCTCCAGGTCGAAATCGCCGGCAAAGACCGAACATCGTGCCCACAACGCCTGCTCGGTGGCAGAGCAGAGTGCGTAACTCCAGTCGATCGCCGCCTGCAACGTCTGGTGTCGTGGCGGGCCAACACGACTGCCCCGGATCAGCAGGCGGTAGCGGTCCTGGAGTCGGTCCAGGATCTGTTCCACTGACAGCACCCGCACCTGCACCGCCGCGAGCTCGATCGCCAGCGGCAGACCGTCCAACCGCCTGCACAACAGGGCCACGGCATTCTGGTTGTCACGATTCACGACGAACCCTGGCAGCACCGCCGCCGCCCGGTCCTCGAACAACCTCAACGCCTCGTACCGGCTGGCGGACCGATCGACCGGCGACATGTCCGCATCCGTCCCACGGGTCCCGGGTACCGACAGGGCAGGCACCGCCCACACGTGTTCGCCAGAGACGCCCAGGGGCGCACGACTGGTCGCCAACACATGCACCCCCGGTGCCGCCGGCAACAGAGCCGCGACCAACTGGCGGCAGGCGGGCAGCACGTGCTCGCAGTTGTCAAGAACGATCAGCAGGTGTTTGTCGCGCAACTGGCGGATCAACAGGGTCTCCGGATCGCCCACCGACTGATCACGCAGCTCCAGCGCCGCCGCCACCGTCTGATCCACCAACGCCGGATCCTGAACATCGGCCAACTCGACCAACCAGGCACCATCGGCGAAAACGCGCTGAATGTCGCCTGCCACCCGCAACGCCAACCGCGACTTGCCCACACCACCGACACCGGTCAACGTCACCAACCGCGACCTCGACATGAGACGTTTGACATCACTCGTCGCGTGCCGACGTCCGACGAAACTCGTCACA
The DNA here is from genome assembly GCF_040196095.1 of Actinopolymorpha sp. B17G11. NCBI lineage: Bacteria > Bacillati > Actinomycetota > Actinomycetes > Propionibacteriales > Actinopolymorphaceae > Actinopolymorpha > Actinopolymorpha sp. B17G11. Next base: position 196,253 of record NZ_JBEFTW010000008.1, on the reverse strand, counting down.
TCGGCAGGGATCCCTCCCCCACGGTGCAGGGCCTGGACCACGCGGCGTCACTCCTGTTGCGACCGACTCACCTCGGATGCTACTCGCGCGCCGCGGAGGCAGCCCGGAGCCCATCCAGCACAGAATCGAGTAGGCAGGTACGCCCGATATCTCTCCCTGGAAGGCATATCTAGTGGCCTGGTCCATTGTGCCCGGCCGGGAGTTGTGGAGGTTCCACACGAACAGCGGCCCGGAGGTTTCCCCAACGGAGGCCGTCAGCGCGGGGTCCAGAACGGATCGCGGCCGATGAAGCCGAGCATCCGGGTCTGAGCGTCGGCGTCGTCGGGGGTCGGTACACGTGGACCGTACTGGCCCGAGGAGCGCATCAGCTCTTCGATCGGCTCCATGCCGGCCAGCAGTACCGCGCAGAACTCGGGGTCGAGCTGGTCGTCCTGGCCGGTAGCGCGGGCAAGGTCCCAGGTGTGCATGAACACGTCGGAGGTGTAGAACCGGTCGATCGCCTGGTCCAGGGGTAGCTCCCCAATGTGCCGGTTGGCGAACGACCGTTGCGGGGTCTCCGGGTCGTCCAGCAGCGCCTGCACCGCGCGGCACTGTCCCTGCCAGGCTGCGACCGGGTCGTCGTCCACGCTGGGTCCGTTCGGCAGCTCGACGCCGGCACCGGCGGCAAGGAACGAGGGGAACCATTCGACGAGGTGGCGCACCACGTCGCGGGCGGTCCAGCCGGCGACCGGCGCGGGGGCGTCCCAGTGCTTGGCCCCGCGGACGTGATCGGTGAACCCGCCGGCGATCTGGCGATGCCGCTCCGCGGGGGGCAGGTCAGACAGTGCCATCGGCCAGCATCCTGTCGAGCTTGGCGTAGCCGTCTTCCACGCCGATCTCCATGCCGCTCTTCAGCCAGGCGTCGCGGCTTTCGAAGCTGTCCACCAGGGACTGCGTGCGCAGCCGGCTCCGGCCGTTGCCGAGATCGTCGACCCACAGGGTCTCCAGGGCAACGCCATCGGGGTCGCCCTCGAAGGTGAACGTCTGCACGATTCGGTCCGGGCGCACCTCGTGGAAGCAGCCGCGGAACGCGTACTCCGAGCCGTCGCCGCCGAGGGACACGAACCGGAAGCTGCCGCCGGTACGCGCGTCCCAGTGGTCGATGCGCGTACGCATGGTGTCCGGGCCGACCCATTGCTTGAACAGCTCTGCGTCGGTGTGTGCCCGGAACAACTGCTCGGGCGTGGCGAGGAACTCGCGCGCCATGCGGATGATGGGGAGGGCGCGGTCCGCCTCGATCGTGGTGCTGTGTCTCTTCATGCCCTCACTCCGTTCGGTCATTGGTGCTCCTTGTGCTCGTCGGCCTCGTTCATGGCGGCCAGCACGCGGTCGAGGCGTTGGTAGCGCTGCTCGGCCTGGCGGCGGTATCGCTCAATCCATTCGTCCATCAGGTCGAACGCCCCAATCTCCAGGTGCACCGGCCGCGGCTGTGGGCCACGCGACCGGCTCACCAGGCCCGCCTGCTCCAGCACCCGCAGATGCTTGTACACGGCCTGCACACTCATCTGGTACGGCTCGGCGAGCTGGTTCACCGTGCGGTCGCCGACCGCGAGCCGGGCCACCATGTCGCGGCGGGTCGGGTCGGCGACCGCGGTGAAGACCTTGGACAGGACGTCGGTCGGCATCAGCGCCCTCGTTTCAACCAATGGGTTTAAAGCCCAAGGTAGCCCGCTCGCGGCCCGCGGTCAAGGGAGGCCGCACTCGACGAGGTCCGCCGTCGGTGCACAAGAGCGTCACCGCGGGCGGGCCGCATTCGAGCCTGACAAAGTGAGTGCGTGGCCGCCCTCAGGGGGATTGGCACCGCCCGATCGTCAGGCTTGCTCGGCGATTCCCTTGCGGGCGAAGTCGACGGCCTCTGCGAGCAGTGCCTCCCACAGGGCGCGGTCGACTCGCGGCACCGCCACCCACTCCCGGAAGACCCTGCCTGCTGGTGCGAACGGCTCGCCGTCACCGCTGGCGATCAGCGAGAGGACCCGCTCGCGCGGCAGTTTCACCACCAGCGAGCCGAGCTTGTCGTCGTAGGACGCAAGGAACCTGCCTGCCAGCCGTACGCAGGGATAGCCCATCATCGTGGCGCGCCCGATCGCGGGGTCGTAGAGCAGGTCGTCGGTGAGGTCGTCGTAAAGGTCGCGGGCGTCGTCCCCGCCGGAGGCATCCGACGGGGACGTGCCCTTCGAGCCTCGCGCCATCAGGCCGCCGCCGGCGGGGTGAAGATGCCGAACTGGTTGCCCGACGGGTCACGCAGGTAGGCGAACTTCGGGGCACCGGGACCGGGGTCGAGGTGCTTGCTGATCACCGAACCGCCGAGCTGCTCGGCGTCGGCGCAGGTGGCCTCGACGTCGGCGACGAGGATGTAGAAGACCGCGTGGTCGGGCACTTGGCCGCCCGTGCCGAAGAGACCGCCCATCGGGGCGTCGGCCCCGGAGGCGGTGATGTTGCGGTAGTCCATGCCGCTGGAGGCCGCGGGGCCGACTGCGGCGAAGGTCCAGTCGAAGAGGCTGCCGTAGAACTTCTGGGCGCCGTCGGGGTCGCTGGTGGCGACCTCGAACCAGGCCAGGGTGGCGGGAGCGGGGTTCGTCATCGGTGTCTCCTTCTGCGTCGGCTCACCTGCCGGGGCGGCGGGCTGAATCCACCGTCTCGCGGACTCGCGACAGCCCTATGTCGGTGTTTGGCAGGGATCGCTCGGGTCGCAGTGCGGACGCCGGCGCCTTCGTGACATGGCCGTCGACCAGCGGCTCCGGGGCCGCACGCTGCGGTCGAGGTGAGGGGATGCGCTCGGCCTGGGTGATGCGATCCATCCGGAAGACGCGATCTTCGCGTCTCAGGTGACACCACGCCATGAGATAGGACCCGTTGGGCCCGACGACGACATGCTGTGGCTCGACCTCGCGGGTGGTCTCGACCCCACCGACGTCGATATAGACGACCCGCAGCACGTGGTTGTCGCGTACGGCTCGCCACACGACCTCGGCAATCTCGGCGTCGGGCTCCGGTGCCGACTGCACGAGCAGCCGTACCTTCTCCGCGGCCTGCCACGCTTCCTCGACCGCACGGTCAGGCATGGCGGCCACGATCTTCTGCAGCGCGCTGCGGGCGTCCTTGGCGAACAAGACGTGCTCGGACTGGCTCAGGGCGACCGCAACGGCCGCGGCCTCGCGCGGCGTGAAGTTGAGTGGCGGCAGGCTCATCGAGCGGTCGAGCGTGTAGCCGCCTGCGCGCCCGCTCCTGGTCGCGAGCGGGACGCCCGCCTGGCCGAGCGCGCTGAGGTCGCGCTCGATCGTACGGACACTCACCTCGAAATGGGACGCCAGCTGTCGGGCCGTGCGGCCCCGCGACCCGGCGGCCCGGAGCTCCTCGACCAGTGCGTAGAGGCGGTCGATCCGGTTCATGGGCGGAACGTAGCCCAGCGCGCCGACAATCGGTCATGATCGCGCCGCTGATCGGTGCCGCGGAGCCCGCACCCGTCCAGGCGTCAGCTGTCGTGTCAGGAGCGTGTCAGGCCGGTGGCAGGCCGGGCACCGATGGTGGTCGCATGACTAGATCAGCGATTGCGGCTTCAGGGCTGCGGAAGGCGTACAAGGACAAGATCGTTCTTGACGGCATCGATCTCGATGTTGCCGCGGGCACGATCTTCTCCCTGCTCGGCCCGAACGGGGCGGGCAAGACGACGACGGTCAACGTGCTGAGCACGTTGATGAAGGCCGACGGCGGCACGGTACGCGTCGCCGGCCACGATGTGGCGACCGAGACCAAGGCCGTCCGCGCGGCCATCGGGGTCACCGGCCAGTTTGCCGCGGTGGACGACCTGCTGACCGGCCAGGAGAACCTCCAGTTGATGGCGGATCTCAAGCGTTTGGGCTCGGGCGAGAGCAAGCGGGTGGTCACCGACCTGCTGGAACGGTTCGACCTGACGGAGTCGGCGCAGAAGATGGCGGCAACCTATTCCGGCGGCATGCGCCGGAAACTGGATCTGGCGATGACCCTGGTCGGCAAGCCCAGGATCATCTTCCTCGACGAGCCGACGACGGGACTGGATCCGCGCAGCCGTCGCACCATGTGGGACACCATCCGCCTCCTGGTGGCCGAGGGCGTCACCATCTTCCTGACCACCCAGTACCTGGAGGAAGCCGATCGCCTCGCGGACCGGATCGCGGTGCTCGACCAGGGCAAGCTGGTGGCCCAGGGCACTCCCGCTGAGCTCAAGCGCCAGATCCCCGGGAGCCATGTCCGGCTTCAGTTCGCCAGCGACTTCGAGCTCGACGGCGCGCTGCGGGTCCTGACCGGCGCCACGCGCGGCGAGGAGGACCTGACCTTGCGGGTTCCCAGCGACGGCCGGGCGAAATCGGTACGAGCTCTGCTCGACCGACTCGACGCGCACTCCATCGAGGTCGAGGAATTCTCGGTGCACACCCCGGACCTCGACGACGTCTTCCTGTCCCTGACCGGCCGTACCAGTACAGAGGTGACTGCACAATGAGCAACGCGACGACCATGTTGGGTCGCAACTTCAAGCACACCGTCCGGAACCCGGTCACCGTCTTCAACTCGGTCCTGTTACCGGTCGTGATGTTGTTGATGTTCACCTTCGTCATCGGTGGCGCTTTCGACATCAGTGGCAACTACATCGACTACATCACGCCGGGCATGATCATCCTGACCATCAGCTACGGGCTGAGTGCGACCGCGTTGGCCGTGAACACCGACATGACGAAGGGGATTATCAACCGGTTCAAGGTGATGGACATCTCCCGCAGTGCCGTACTCAGCGCCCATGTCGCCTCGAGCATGTTCCGCAGCCTGATCGGCGTCGCGGCCCTCATCGGCGTGGCGTTCGCCGTGGGATTCCGGCCGGCGGCGAGTTTCGCAGAATGGCTCGGCGCCATCGGTCTGCTCGTGCTCGTCACGTTCGCGACCAGCTGGATCACCGTCGCCCTGGGGTTGTTCGCCAAGACTCCGGAATCGGCGGGCATGGCCTCCGTGCCGCTGATCATGCTGCCGTTCCTGAGCAGCGCGATCGTTCCGGCCGGCACCATGGGCCCCGGTGTGCGGCAGTTCGCCGAGTACCAGCCCTTCACGCCGATCAACGAGGCATTGCGCGGGCTGCTGACCGGTGAGCCGCAGGTAAGCAGCGCGATCGTCGCCGTCGCCTGGTGCGTCGGGGTCGCCCTGGTCGGGTACGTATGGGCGCTCTCCACCTTCAAGAAGCGAGCCTGACCAGCCGAGGCGCTCGAGTCGCCCACCCACAAGATCACGTACGAAGCAAGGGGAGAACCTGTCATGCCTACGTTCGCCACGCCAGGGCCTGTCGCCGCGACCGTGGAGGTCGCCGGTGCTCAGGTGCGGGTCACCTCGAGCGACCGGACCGACACCGTGGTGCTGGTCGAACCCCTCAATGCCGCGAGCCGGTCGGTCAAGGTGGCCGACAAGACCAAGGTCGACTTCGCCGGCGGTCAACTGTCGGTCAAGACGACCACCCCCGGGGAAAGGGGTGGCTCGGTCGCCATCACGATCGACCTGCCCGCCGGCTCCAGCCTGGCCGCGTACCTTGCACACTCCAGCGTTCAGATTGACGGCCCGATCGGCCAGTGTGAGGTGCACATGGCATCGGGTCAGGTGCAGCTGGATCGCATCGACGCGCTGCGGGCGAGCATCGCGTCCGGTGAGGTCGAGATCGGCCACATCGCCGGGAGCGCCAGCATCGACGGCGGGGCCTTCGCGATGCGGATCGGCGAGGTCGACGGCACGGTCGCACTCTCGAACTCGGGCGGGCAGGCCTGGATCGGCCACGCCTCGGCCGACCTCGATCTCAGCAGCGGCAGCTGCGATTTCGACATCGACCGCGCCGACGGCAACGTCACCGCCGAGACGGCCAGCGGCACCATCCGGATCGGCCGGATGGCCAACGGTCAAGCCAGGCTGAGGAACGGCTCGGGCAACATCGAGGTCGGCATCAGCGAGGGCATCGCTGCCTCCATCGACGTCAACAGCGAGCGAGGGGCGGTGCACAACTACATCTCCTCGCCGGGAGAGCCGGGCGCGGCCGAGGCCAAGGTCTCGGTTTTCGCCCGCACGCGGCACGGCGACATCACCCTTCAGCGCGCGGCAAGCTGACCCTCAGGAGGCGAGCGTGACCTCGACCAGCTGAGACCAACTCGACTGCGCACCCTCCTGCGTCACCTCGGCGAACCGTGCTTCGCCGAGGTGACGTCGCGCGTCCTGCTCGATCCGGGCCGCATCCGGTTGGGAGCGGTCCGGCAGCCCTCGTACGCCGACGCTGGCCGCGAGCAGCCGCGCCGCCTGTTCGTACTGGTCGAGGCGAACGGCCAGGTCCGCGACTCCGACGAGCATCTTGGCGATCACGGGTGGCGCTCCCGCCTCGGATGCCGCCTGCCAGGCAGCCACGCGGTGGGTACGGGACTCTCGCAGATCGTCGGCCAGATAGCCGAGCACGTCATGGATCTGTGCGCGGTTGTTCGCCTGCTCCGCGGCATCGCCCAGGAGGGTGGTCGCGTGGCCGAGTTGCTGGCGGGCACCGTCGGCGTCGCCGCGCAGGCGAGCAAGCTCCGCCTTGGCGAGCGCCAAGGTGACCAGCGCGTACGGCCAGGTAACACCCTCGGCGCTCCGCTCCGCGTCGGCGATGGCGGCCGCGCAGGCGTCGCGATCGCCGTCAAGCCAGTACAGCAGTGCCTGTTGGGTCCGTACCTCGATGACGTCCTCGACGGCGCCGATCTCGGTGAGGACCACGATCGCCTGTTCGTAGTACGCGCAGGCATCGGCGAACTCGCCCCGGATGGCGAGCTGGTTCGCAAGCTCGGACAGGGCCATCGACATCCCGAACCGTTCGCCGAGCGCCCTGAACTCCGCGAGCGCCTGCTCCAGCTGCGCCTCCACCTCCCGGCCGCCCTGCCCGACCATGGTCCGCATCTTGCCGGCCTGCCACCGAGCCATGGCGCGTACCCAGGGGTCAACGCTGTCCAGCAACGACTCGAACGCGGTCACCGCTTCCTCCGGTGCCCGCAGGAGGCGTTCCAGCGGGATCGCGAACTCCAGCAGCGGGTTTCCCTGCTGGCTTTGCTGGCTGAACCGGTACGCCTTGTGGATCCATTCCGCGCCGAGATGTTCGTCGCCCCGCCCGGAGGTCACGTAGAGCACGACCAGCCCGTACGTCATGGCTCGGGTGTCATCGGTCACCTCGCCCGGGAGGTTGGCGGCCGCGATCAGCAGCTCGAGGCCTTCGGTCCGACGACCGCCGAGCCACCAGTACCAACCGGTGGCGGCCGCGAGCCGCATCGCCGCCTGGGCGTCACCAGCCGCGATCGCCGCCCGCAACGCGGCGCTGAGGTTGTCATGGTCCGCCTCGAGCCTGGCGAGCCACTCCAGTTGCTCGGCGCGGCGCAGGTGCGGCTCCGCGGTCTCGGCGAGCTCGGTGAAGTAGCCGAGATGCGCCTGCCGAGCCTGGTCGGTTTCGCCCGCGTCGGCGAGCCGATCCGCGGCGTACTCCCTGATCGTGGTGAGCATCCGGTAGCGCGGCGCGCCGTCGCCAGCGGTGACCAGCAGCGACTTCTCGGCCAGCGAGGTCAGCAACTCCAGCACCTGATCCTGCTCCACTGCCTCACCCATGCAGACCCGCTCGGCCGCCTCCAGGCCTGCCCCGCCCGAGAACACAGACAGCCGGCACAGCACCATCCGTTCGGCATCGGTGAGCAACTCCCAGCTCCAGTCGACCACCGCCCGCAGCGTCCTGTGTCGTGGCAATGCGGTACGACTCCCGCTGGTCAGCAGGCGGAACCGGTCGTCGAGCCGGTTGGCGAGCTGCTCGACGGTCATGGTGCGCAACCGGGCGGCGGCCAGCTCGATCGCCAGCGGCATGCCGTCCAGCGCCCGGCAGATCCGTACCATCAACGCTTTGGTGTGGTCGTCGACCCCGAGATCCTGGCGCACCGCGCCGGCCCGGTCCCGCAGCAACTGGACGGCAGGCGAGGATGCCACCTCGGCACGGCCGGCCTCGGTTGGCACCGCCAGTGGCTCGACCTGCCACAGCGCCTCCCCGGTGATGCCGAGCGGCTCCCGGCTCGTCGCCACGATCCGCAGCCGCCGGCACTCCCCGAGCACCCGATCGGCGAACGCTGCCGCCGCCTCGATCACATGCTCGCAGTTGTCCAGGATCAGCAGCATCTCCCGCTCGCGGATCGCGGCGATGAACCCCTCGACCGGGTCCGCGCTCGGTGCCGCGCCGAGCAGCGCATCCCGGAGCCCGAGTCCGGTGAGCGCTGCCTGGGCCACGTCACCGTCGGCACCGCTGGCGGCGAGCTCCACCAGCCAGACCCCGTGCGGCAGGTCGCCGACCAGCGGGCGTGCGGCTTCCGTGGCCAGCCGGGTCTTCCCCGAGCCGCCCGGCCCGATCAGGGTGGTCAGCCGATGCTGCGCGACGAGTTCGCGAACCGCGGCGACATCGGCGTCCCTGCCGACGAAGCTCGTGAGCTCGGCCCGTACGTTGGTCCTGCGGTTCTCCTCCCGCCGCCCGAGCTCGCCCCGCAGCAACGCGACGTGCAAGGCCGACAAGTCCGGCGAGGGGTCGGCGCCCAGCGCGTCGGCCAGGGCTTGCCTCGTGCGCTCGTACACGAGCAGCGCCTCGGTTTTGCGACCCGCCGCAACGAGGGAACGCATCAGCGCGGCAACCAGCCGTTCTCGCACCGGATGCGCGGCCACCAGGTCGGTCAGCTCGGGGACCAGCGCCGCACCGTGGCCGAGGTTGACCTCCGCATCGAACCGATCCTCCATCGCGGTCAGGCGTAGCCGCTCGAGCCGAGTCACCACCGCGTCGAACTCTGCGCTGTCCTCCAAACCGACATCCTGCAGGGCCGCACCACGCCACAAGGCGAGGGCCTCGCGCAGCAGCCGCGTCCGCCGTGAGTCCTCCTCATTGCGAGCCAGAGCGACGAGGCGTTCGAACCGCAGCGCGTCGACGGCATCGGGGTCCACCGCCAACCGGTAGCCGCCCGTCTGCCCCTCGATCACACCTCCTGGCAGCGCCCTCCGCAGCCGGGAGGCCAAGCGTTGCAGGGCATTCGCCGCATCGGCGGGCGGGCTCTCACCCCAGATCCAGTCGATGAGTACCGACTTCGGGATGACGCGACCTGGGCCGAGGGCGAGGGCGATCAACAGTGCACGCAACCGGGCGCCTGGCACGTCGGCCAAGGCGCCGTCGTCCGTGCGAACCTCGAATGGTCCGAGCATCCCGATCTGCACGAGCGGATTCTCCCACGCCGGCTCGCTCCTGCCAGACATGCGGCCCGTTTCCAGTGCCGCCTTCAACGGCTGCTTTGCGGCGCCGGCGAGCTGACGTCAGGGATGCAAAATTCCAGCTCGACGGGATAGGGTGCACGGCATGTTCGCCTAATCTCGAGCGGCCCCAACGTGCCGCACCTGTCCGACTGCTCGGTCACACCGTGCTCGCGGTGGTGGCCCCAGTTCGTGACGGAGATGGCTGGTTCAAGCCTGTTGGCGAATCCGCCACGGCTCTACGCATCGCTGTGATGCTCTGACGCGAACAGGTCGGGGCTGACAGCGATCTCACACCCGGCAAGGCTCACTTCGATTCCGCGCCCGCGAGCTGACGGCTCAGCCTTCTGGGGTCTCCCTCACACCCCGCCAGCTGACCCCTGCACCTCTCGCGGCACTCGCGTACGAACGTGGGCTCCGAACGTCACAAGAGATGAAGCGGTGAGAATCGGCAGTGCTCAGACTGATCAGATATGCGTACGCCGGCGGCTACTCTGTGGTGGCAGTAGTAAGTTGCGCAGCTGTTGCGGCGTGCTTGGCTATGCTCCTGGCGCTCCAGATCGGCAACGTTGTCGGTGCGGCACCACAGGTCGCCGAGGCTCAGAGCGGGGGATCAGCGGGCACATTCTTTGCCCAGGCTGCTGTCTTGGTAGCCGTATTCGCCCTTGACAGTGTGCAACCTACTTTGCTGCACCTAGCCACGCGTCGGACCGTCCTCAACCTAGAATGCAGGACCAGTGACCGAATTCTCCAGCCGCTCCTCGGACCACCTCGTATCTCCCACCTGGAGGACTCGAGCGTTCAGGACTACGTCCAGCGGGCCAGGGGAATAGGTAGCTTCGGCATACGCACCGGCATCGAAGCCATTGGCCCACGGATCAGATCGCGACTCACCGCCCTGGGCGCAGCGGTGATAATCGGGTGGACCTTTTCTGTATGGGTGGCATCAGCGCTCCTCGCAACCACCTGGTTCCTCGAGTGGTACACCGCGCGACTGCTGATAGCGGAGTCCGATCAGCTGACCGACCAGACCGAGGGGAAGCGTCGGTGCGGGTACATCTTCGACCTGGCCATGGATCGTGGCGCCAAGGAGATCCGCATATTCGGCCTGGCTGACTGGTTCAGGGACCGCCACCTGTGGCTGTGGAGCGAGGCCATGGCGCCACTTTACCGAGAACGGATGCGCGCCGCTGTGGCCACCCTCGCGGTGTACGGAGTGCATCTGGGGATGATGATCGCTGCCGTCGTCCTGGTCACCCGGGCGATAGAGCAAGGCAGCCTTGGGCTTGCCGAACTGACGACCGTGGTGGTGGCGATCGTCCAGCTCGGAATGTCGGCCGACCCTGCGGCTGCGTGCGGGGTGCGTCGCGGTCTGGAAGCTTATGAGGCAATGCTGGAGATTCCCAGGATGGTGTCGCGGAAGATAGTGCACGGATTGGAAGTCGCGCCACAGGACAGTCCAGACGCACAAGCCTCGGATTCACTGGTTCGCTTCACCAACGTTACCTTCAAGTATCCTGGTTCGGAAAACAAGGTACTCAATGGCCTGGACCTCGACATCAGACCTGGCGAACGCCTCGCACTGGTGGGAGTCAATGGTGTGGGCAAGACAACTTTAGTCAAACTTCTGCATGGGCTGTACCTTCCTGAATCCGGACGGATAACCCTAGGTGGGCACGACCTGAGCGAAATGAATGACGACGCGCTGGTGTCGTGGCAGCGGGGCATTGTGCCAGTCCCGCAGGAATTCGCCAGGCTCCCGCTGTCTGTTGTCGAGAACGTGGCGTTCAACTCGTGCGAACTTGGTACGCATGAGCTTGAAACTCTTCGAGGCGCTCTCGCAAAGGCTGGTGCTGGCAGCTTCGTCGAGCGCCTTTCCCGAGGTGGAAATACCCTACTCGACAAGGCATTTGAAGGTGGTGCCGACTTGTCTGGGGGCGAGTGGCAACGACTCGCCCTTGCTCGAGCTCTGTACGCTCACTCGTCTGGAGTACGTCTGCTTGTACTCGACGAGCCCGCAGCCGCGCTAGATGTTCGGGCAGAGGCAGATCTGGTTGACCGATACCTTGAACTGACCAGCGGCGTCACTTCGTTGACCATCTCGCACCGGTTCTCGGTCGTTCGAGGGGCGGATCGGATCTGCGTCATGGAGAGTGGCCGCATTGTCGAGTCTGGTGCTCATACGGAACTCATGACCAATGACGGGACGTACGCGCGAATGTTCCGGCTACAGTCCGACCGCTACCTCGAGGGAGCACAGTAGATGCTTGAATTGAGCCGGTCGTTGCTCGCGCTGCTGGCCCTCACTTTCAGGGCAGCGCCAGTCTTGGCGGCAGTGGAGTTCCTTTCGGTCTGCGCAGTCGCGGTAGCTGTTCCGCTTCAAACGTACGGACTTGCACGCCTGGTCGATGGACTAGCTGGCGGCAGGGGGAGCGGACAGGGGGTCCTGCTACTTGCGGCCGGTGTACTGGTGACCTTCGTGGGCAGGATTGCGTCGAGCGCTGTGGAGGCATCCCTGGAGGATCGGGTTGAAGTTGCGCTGACAAGTGAGCTCTTGAGCGTAACTACGTCCATCCCTGGGTTGAGCCACCATGAGCGTCCGGAGGTCGCGGATCGTATCGCCACGGTGCGAGAGGAGTCCCGCGATCTCAAGTATGGTCCAACTATGTTCGGCTCCGCGCTTGCCGTCGGCATGGGGACGGCAACCGTACTAGTCGTGCTCCTCACCATCCACCCGGTCCTGGTCGCACTCCCCGTCGTTGGTCTGGCCAGGGTCTGGGCTGCCGGGCGGGCCGGCAACCGGCTCCAGCGCTCCAACCGCTCGACAGCGCAGCATCATCGAATGATCGAACTAGTTACTGACTTTGCTGTGTCGGCGCGGCATGCGATGGAGGTGAGGGCGTTCGGGCTGCGGAGTTTCCTGCTCGACCGGCTTGGCCACCTGTACGACTTGCGTGATCAACCACGGTGGGCGGCAGAGAAGGACGCGGCTCGCACCGAGATCGCGGGGCGACTAGTTTTCTGCCTCGGATACGGTGCTGCGATCTGTTTCGTTGCCTGGCAGGTGCGTGCTGGGTCCATGGGCGCGGGAGACATTGCCTTGGTAGTTCTGCTTGTGCCCCAGGTCGACAGCGCCGCGTCCGGGTTGGCGAGCTCATCTCGGGTGATCTCGTGGATCTTGGAGATTGTCGCTAATCTTCGTTGGCTTCGACTATATGCGGAGAGTGAGTCTTGGAAGGGGGTTCGTGGCGCTACACCGCTGACGCTCCGGGACGGGATTGAGCTGCGTAATGTGACATTCTCGTATCCGGGAACTCCGGGGCCATCACTCAGAGACGTCAACTTGGCAATACCCGCCGGCACCACTGTCGCCTTGGTCGGCGACAACGGCGCGGGGAAGTCAACGATAGTTAAACTCCTGGCCCGATTCTACGACCCGACGGAAGGCTCAGTCCTGATTGACGGGACCGACCTGCGCGAGTACGATCCGGGTTCGTGGCGGAAGGTGATGTCGACTGGTTTCCAGGACTACGCGAGGTTTGAATTCACCGCCCGAGAAGCAGTCGGCCTGGGGGATCTCGCGAATATGGACGATCCTCATGTACTGACGAGCGCGCTGCGGCGAGGCGATGCGGCAACGGTAGTCGAAGGTCTGCCGTCCGGCCTCGACACCCAGCTTGGTACCAGGTTCACCGGCGGTGTCGAGCTATCTGGTGGGCAGTGGCAGCGGCTGGCCCTTGCACGATCCTTCATGCGAAGGCAGCCTTTGCTGCTCATGCTTGACGAGCCAACTGCTGCACTAGATCCAGAGTCGGAGTACGCGCTCTTCACAAGAGTCGTTGCCGCGTCTCGACGCACGACCGGGTCCAGCGGGGGCATTACGCTGTTGGTATCGCATCGCTTCTCGACAGTCAGGATGGCCGACATGATTGTGGTCGTCTCTGGTGGACACATAGTCGAGGTGGGTAGTCATGACGATCTCATGGCCCGAACGGGCCAGTACCATGAACTGTTCAACCTACAGGCGAAGGCATACCTTTGATGGTTTGCTCCCGCCAATCAGGTGGCGAGGACGGACGCTTTCGCCACGTCGCGGGCCTGGACCGCAGGCGGCGGCCGCGAACGAGCTCTGCCAGTTGGGCTATTCGCTGCCGCCGGCGCAGGACTGGTCCCAGTCTCTTCGCAGCAACACGCACACCGCCAGCGGAGCGCCGTTCTGTCCTTCAAACTCTTCGCTCCAGAGTTCGCCCGCATACCGCATGCCGATGCGCTCCATCACCGCACGCGAACGTTCGTTGTGACGGACAGTGCACGACACGACGGCCTGCAACCCGAGGACGTCGAACGCAAACGCCAGCCCGGCACGGCCGATCTCAGAGGCGTACCCGCGTCCCCAGAACTCGTGCCGGAGCGCCCACCCGATCTCGAGCCAGTTCGCGTGCGCCAGGAATGGGCGCCGACTCTCGTGCGCGACGCGCACCCACGGCTCTGCCGGAAGGTATGCGTAGATCCGACCCCAGTCCTCGTCAACCGGCGTGCGCGACAGTCCGCCCCGACCGACTACCTCGCCGCTCACCCGGTCGTACGCCATCCACTTGTGGACGCCTTGCAAGCGCCACGACTCGCCCATGGACTTCGCCTGATGATCCATCTCCGCAAGGCTCGGCTTCTCGTTGCCGTACCAGGGGCGCACCTCGTCGTCGCTGTGGACAAGCCACAGGTCCTCGGCATTGGCGGTGCCCACCGGTTCAAGCCGCAGGCGCCTCGTGAACCGGGACCCACCATCGTCGGCCAGTATCAAGTCCTCCACGCCGCCCGGCGTCGCTCGATCGTCCTCACCCATGTCGCTGGACGTTAGCGACAGCGCACAGCACACTCAACACCTTTGCCGGCCGGGGGACAGGTTGGCTGACGGGCTGACACGTGAAGCTCCGAGCGTTTACGCAGCGAGGATCTGTGCTGCTGCGTCGGTGAGTGCCCTCGCATCGTCGACTGATCGCAGAAAGCCCTGCCTTCGCCGGTATGCGACGATCGCCCCGAATGGCGCATTGCGCCGACGGAGCGGGAACGCAAACACTGCGTGGACGCCAAGGGCGAGCGCCGCCATTGCATAGCCGGGCCAACGAGCTTGGACTTGTGGCGTAGCGAGATCAGGCACGAGGACCGGTGTGTTCCGAAGTACGGCATGCACACCAGGGCCCTCGGCGCGCTGTGTTCTCAACTCATTGAGCGCTTCGCTGATGCTGTCGCAGCACCACAACATATGCCACATGAGTAACCCATCCTCGATGTCGATGCGACTGGCACAGATGCCGTCGACGTCAAGGATGCGGGCGCAGTCGTCTGGCGACACCACGCCGAGCGAGTTGGCTGGGCATTCGTCCAGTTGGCGAAGAAGAGTGGCCATTGGTGGACTAGGCATTTTTAGCCCCAGGCCCGCAAGGTGAACATATCGGAAAGCCTCTTCTGTGATCGACTTCAATGTCGCCGACCAGACTTCCCGGCACGCCAATGCGACCTTACTGCGACTGTCCGCAGCGTGTCTAGGATGACGGCCGCGCCGGTCCCGTACATCTCGCAGGTCAGGCAGGTCGGAGTCTCGAAGCCCGCTGCGGTGGGTCTGGTCGTACTGCCTGAGTAGCGCGCGGGCGCCAACGCCGAGCATTTCCTCACCCAACAGGCAAGGGGCGATCGACCGTCCTGGCTGACCGCGGAACTCGGAGTCGCTCGAGAGGCGCGGGCCCTGGATGTGTACCGGGGACTTGGCGCCGGGCTGGCGAACCGGCGGGCGAGTCTTGCCGTACTCGGTGGGAGTCCGGTCCCGGCTGTGCCGGACCACGCATAGCCACTCGGAGCGGCCGGTTGGAGGAAGTCATGACGCTCTCACGGTTTCGTCGACGGCCACTTGCCAGGCTCGCGGTCATGGTGATCGGGCTGTCGGCTGCTGTTCTGGCCGTTGCAGTCCCGGCGGTGGCCATTCCGCCTGGCGGTCCTGGCGACCCTGACGGTCCCGGGACGCCTGGTGTGCAGTGCTTGGAGAGGACCCGGGCGAGGAGCAGTTCGGTCGACCAGCGCACGACCTTCGGGGTTGAGACGGTGCGGTACTCATGGAACATCGAGCCGGGCTGTGGTGGACTGACGTTCTCGGTGAGCGGGCAGCCAGTTGGGCCGAAGGGGAGCATGCAGGTCAGCGTCCCGACCAGCAGATACCTGTCTGTCCGCGGCTCGCTACCAGGCACCGGATCCGGCGAGTGGGGCAGGCAGTTCGTCCTCGCCGGCCGGATCGTCATCTATACCGAGTCGAGCAACGGGGAGCTGATCGCGCACCCCGGCGCCTCGTCAGGGATCACGTCGCACGACGCGATGGTGAAGGAGGTCGCCGAGAGCGTCAAGCCGCAACATGTGAGTGGGTTCGAGGGCAAGGTGTTGGAGATTCACCGGATCCCTTCGGACCGGCAGGTGACTGATCTGCCGCCCTGGGACCATCTCGACCCCGATGAGAAGACCGACAGTCCGAGTGACGGTGACCGGACCTGGGGTGACCTCCGCGGTCTCAGCCACAGTCGCAGCGGCCGTACAGGTATCGCGATCGCGGTCGGCCAGGAGCGAACTGTCTACACGGTGACTCACGAGCTTGGCCACGTCGTGCTCTCGCTCGGAGCGCCGGAGCTCATGGGGGAGGTCGACCAACTCCGAGCAGCACAGGTCTTCGCACTCATCTTCGGTGGCGACACCGAGCCCGTCGGCTGCGATGACACGTACGCGCTCTCCACCGTCGATGAGTACTGGGCCGAGGGCACCGCGGCGCTCTTCGACACCAGGGAGGCGTGCTCCCCGCCGCCTGTCTTCAGCACCGAGTACACACCGTCGTTCCTGAGGACGGAGAACGTGCAGCTGTACGACCTGCTCCGGCGCGTCTACAACGCCGGCTGAGGCTGCGTCCCCGGCGGCGAGCTCTCCTCTCCTGCGAGAAAGGATTGGGCGGCGGGTACGAATCGACGCCTGGTGTGAACGCGCAGCAGGAGTGGTCCTTTCGCTTGGCCCGGCGCTCATGAGTCGCTTCCGCTACCCATCGACCCTCCGTGTTTCGGGCATCCAGATCACCGCACTCCGGTCAACCGGTGAAGGGCTCGAGGAAGAAGCGGCCCCACGCCACGAAGCCGGCCAGGGCCAGAGGGGCCAGGTTCCCCACCACGAACTTGGCCTCGTGACGCCGGATGCGTCCATGGACGTCGAGCCTGCGGTCGCAACGCGCCTGCGGGGGACCGCGGAAAGCGAATCCAGGAGTCTGGCATCCTCTCCAGGAGGATGAAGGTGGCGGCAGTGTTCGCCAGGTTGGATCCGCCACCTGTCTCCCCATGGCAGAGTGCGCCCACGCCGTAGTCGAGGTGGCTACCGAGCTTGTGTCGCAGCTTTCGATACCCGCCGAGGCCACGGGATTTTCCGCCCGTCCCCTTCTTCAATGAAGTGACCTGGACTCGCTATCCCGAGGGCGAGGGTCACATCACCGCCCATCGTGATCCTTCCGGGGTTGGCGGGGTGATCGCGGTGTTCACGTTGGAGGGCAGCGCTTCAACGTCGGTGGTGCCGGCGCGCCGTACTTCACGTAGTTCGGCGGCCTGGGACGGACGGCAAGGACGTCACGCGCGTGGCCTGCGCCGTGATCCAGAAGTGACCAAAATCTTGTCAGATAAGGCGTCGTGCGAAGCCGGTCTCTAGCTGCGTAGCCTCCACGAGATGGATGACATTGCTGCGGCGCGGTCCGCTCTCGAGGCGTGGAGCGAAGCCGGGTTGGCTGTGATCTAGGTCATATACGGCGTGCGGAGGACGCGTCCGGTGTGCTGACATCAGGCGTCCGCCGCCGCGGGGCCATCGCTGTTCACGAAGCTCTCGGAGCTGTCCTTAGGGGGTTGTCTTTTCCGTGCCTGTGTTTGGTCCTGGTCGTCGACGCCGTGTCCCGAACCGGTATCTGCTGCATGCTCGCTTGCTGTGGCACGCAGCGCCCGGCATGGCGGCCGCCTGTGTGGCGCTCGCCGTGATGCAGGCGTGTGCGATCACGGTGGCAATGGTCGCGTCGGGCCAGTTGGTCGAGTCGGTCAGCGCAGCCGTTCGGGCGGGGATGGATTCAGCCGCGGCGGGCGAGTCGTGGGTGTGGCTGGTGGTCACGGTGGTGGTGTGGGTGGCGGCGCCAGTCGCGGGGGCGGTGTCTCGTGGCGTCGAGGAAGTCACTTCGGCGCGATATCTGGCCGCGTACTACGACCTCGTTGCCGACACGGGCGTGCGTCCGCATTCGGTGGCGCATCTGGAGGACCCAACGGGTGCGCAGCAGATGGAGTCGGCAGTCGATGCGTCGCGGGACTGGTTGTTCCTGAGCGGGATCGGCGGCACGTGGGGTGCACTGTCGAACAGGTTGAACGGTGTCGGCGCACTGATCGTCGTCTCCATGTGGCAGTGGTGGGTCGGCCCGGTCCTGGTGGGGTGCTGGCTCCTGCTGTCACGTGCGGTGGCGCGTTGGCGCAGTGCGGTCTTCGACGACATGATCGGCGAGACCGGTCTAGGGCGGCGGCGCGCGTCGTACCTGCAAGGTGTCCTGGGTGGTCGTGCCGCGGCGAAGGAGATCCGGCTGTTCGGGCTGGGCGGGTGGCTGCTCGACGGTTTTGTGGCCGTCTGTCGCGAGACGATGGCCATCGTGTCGTCGCGGCGCCTTCGCGGGGTCGGCGGCACGCTGCCGCCCCTGGTGGTGCTGTTGGTGGTGAACGCGGGAGCGTTCGCGGTCTTGGCCGCCGACGCCGCCGCAGGCCAGATCTCGACCGGTGTGGTTGTCGCGGCAGTGCAAGGGATCTTGGGTTTGGCTGCGTTCGGGTCGCAGGGGGATGCGGAGACCGGGCTGGGACGCACCGCATCGTCGGTGGCTGCGGTCGCGGCATTTCGGGCGCGACTTGGCCTGCCGTTCCTGCCGGCTCCGGTGCGGGAGGAGTCCCGTGGGGCGGCGGCAGGCGTGGGCTCGGCGGGCGTGGGCTCGGCGGGCGTGGGCTCGGCGAGCGTCGTCGAGTTGCGGGATGTCACGTTCGGCTACCCCGGTGCAGACGGGCCGGTACTCGCGCACCTCGATCTCACGATTCCGGCCGGGCAGTCGGTCGCTGTGGTCGGGGTCAACGGCGTGGGGAAGTCGACGATCGTCAAGCTCCTGTGCGGTCTGTGGAGTCCGCAGGGCGGGGAGGTCCGCATCGATGGGTTGGACCCGAGTGTCGACCCACAGGCGCGGCGCAGGATCTCGGTGATCTTCCAGGAGTTCGTACGCTTCGGCCTCTCGGCCCGGGCGAATGTCGAGGCGGGCGCGGGCTGGAGCCGGGTGGACGATCTCGATCGGCTCGCGGTCGATGCCGGCGCCGATCCCGTGGTCGCGGGCCTGGACGACGGGTGGGACACGGTGCTCTCGGCGGAGTTCACCGGAGGTACCGACCTGTCCGGGGGCCAGTGGCAGCGGATCGCACTTGCCCGGGCACTGGCCGCTGTCCGGGCAGGTGCGGGAATTCTTGTGCTGGACGAGCCGACCGCGGCGCTCGACGTACGTGCAGAGGTCGCGCTGTTCGAGTCCTTGCTACGGCTGCGGTCGGGGCTGACGACGATCCTGATCAGTCACCGGCTGTCCAGCGTTCGGCATGCCGAACGGATTGTCGTGGTCGGACCTTCAGACTCCGGCGGCGCTCGGGTGGTCGAGGACGGTACCCATGATGACCTTGTTGCTGCTCGAGGAGACTACGCCCGGCTCTTCGAGCTGCAGGCTTCCCGGTTCGCCGCTGCCAGGGGTGTCGCATGAGCCGTGTGGTGGATGCGGTTCGGAGCTTCTGGCGCGCCATGCACTTGCTGGTCACCTCGTCGATTCGGGTCGCGCCATGGCAGGCGGTGCTCTGCCTGGCCGAGACCAGTGGCGTGATCCTTCAACTGCTGCAGCCGCTGTGCCTGGCCTGGTTCGTTGCCGGCGCGGTCGCACACGACACGTCGCTGATGGCGCTCGCCGCCGGTGCGTTCGTGGCGCAGATCGCCGTCGGTCGGGCGCTGATCTGGTTGGGGATGAACGCCCGTGCCGGCCAGCTGGAGCGGGTGAGCTACGCCTTCGATGCGCGTATTGCCGAGATCACCGCATCGGTTCCGACCATCGAACACCTCGACGACCCGCACTATCTCGACCAGCTGCAGATCATGCGAGAGGAGCGGGGATCCCTCGGGCTTGCGGTCAACACACTGCTGAACAGCCTCAGCGGAATGGCCGGCGTCGTCGGCGTCATCGCGCTCGCCGCAACCGCTGACTGGCGAATGCTGCTGGTCGCCGTGGCCGGTGTTCCTGGCGTCCTCGTGGGTCCACTGCTTGCTCGTTGGCAGGGCCGGGCCGAGGCGGCCGGAGCCGAACGGGGTCGGCTGGCCGCGCATCTGATGCAGGTGGGTGGTTCGCCCGCCGGTGCCGGTGAGATTCGGGTCTTCGGGCTGGCCGACCCACTGCGTAGCCGGCTCGCCGCCGCCACCCGTGCCTGGTGGGCGCCGAAGGTGGGACTCGCGGTGAGAGAGTCTGCGGTCAACATCGCGGTGCAGGTGATCTTCTACGGTGCCGCAGGTGCAGTCCTGGCGTTTCTGGTCCGCGACGCCATCGGCGGTCCGGTCAGCGTGGCCGAACTCACCCTGGCCCTGCTGCTGGTCGGCCGGCTGCAGGGCGTGAGCGGCAGTCTGCGCGGCATCATCCACGACGTTGCCGCGATGACCCGTACCGCTGGTCGTTTCCTCTGGCTCGTCGACGAAACCGCGCGGATCCGGGCGGCGCACGCCGGCTGGGACACACCCCCAGCGACGCTCAGGGATGAACTCGTACTGGATCGAGTCACCTACCGGTATCCCAGGCACGAGCGCCCGGCGCTCGAGGATGTCTCGCTCACCCTGCCCGCGGGCCGTGTCATCGCATTGGTAGGCGAGAACGGCGCCGGCAAGACCACGCTGGTCAATCTGATCACCGGCATGCTCACGCCAACCAGCGGAGCCATCCGGATCGACGGCGTGGACCTTGCCAGTCTCGACCCGGCTGGGTGGCGGTCACGGCTCGCCGGGGCGTTCCAAGACCACGTACGGTTCGAGTTCCACCTCCGCGAGACCGTCGGGATCGGCGACCTACCCGCACGCGACGACGAATCCGCGGTACGTCGCGCGATCCAGGCGGGTGCGGCCGAAGCCGTTCTGACCTCGATCCCACGCGGCCTCGATACCCAACTCGGCGTCACCTGGCCCGGAGGGGTCGACCTGTCAGGTGGCCAGTGGCAGCGACTCGCCATCGCCCGCGGCATGATGCGCGGTACCCCTCTCATCCGCATCCTCGACGAACCCACCGCCGCACTGGACGCCGCCACCGAACACGAGTTGTTCGACCGCTACACCCAAGCCGCGAGAGCAGGGCGGGACGCAGGCACCATCACCATCCTCGTGACCCACCGCTTCTCCACCGTCGCCGCCGCCGATCACGTCGTCGTCCTCGATCGCGGACGCGTCATCGAGCAAGGAACCCACACCGAACTCATCACCCGCGGCGGCCACTACAGCGAGCTCTACGAGCTGCAAGCCCGCGGGTACCGCTGAAGCTGTCGGCGGAGATCCCGTTCGAACGCGCTCCGCCGGATTCACGCACGGACGTACGAACGCCGCTGGCCGTACGGCTACGTGGTGTGGTGCCCGCCGTTCTTGGAGCTCCCGCCTGGCGTTCTCTTGACCTTGGCCGGCGCCGATCAACTCCTCCCAACCGGGGGACAGGTTGACGCCATTCCGGGTGGCGACGGCCTCCGCCGGTGCGGTAGTGGAGGTAGAGCGACGTCACTCGGCGGTCTGCTTGGGCGTGATGGGCGGTGACAGCGCGGTGAGCAGGTCGTGGTGGATCCGGCCGTTGGAGTACAGCCCACCCCGCTGGTCCGGCGTGATCCCGCCGCGGTGGTCGGTGAACGAGCCACCGGCCTCGTGGACGAGCAGGATCCAGGGTGCGTGGTCCCAGGGGTGGCAGCACTCCACGAAATATGCGTCGAGCTCGCCGCGGATGAGTTCGACAAGGGGTAGTGGCGTCTGGGCCGGTTGCCGGGTTCGGGCCGGTAGCCGGTGGGCGAGTGGCAACGGGTGAGCGGCGACGAGCGCGTCTTCGATCGCTGCCGTCTTCGAGACCCGCAGCCGCCGGTCGGGCCCGCCGGTCACGCGTTCGTACGCCCCGGTGCCGGTCTCCGCCCACCAGCGGACGTCCAACGCCGGCGCGTCGACGATGGCCACGATGATCTCGCCGCCGCTGTCGAGGGCGATCTGGATCCGCCAGTGCGAGTCACCGCGGGCGAACGCGCCGGTTCCGTCGATCGGGTCGAGGATCCAGGTCCGGTCGCCGGTTCCATCGCCGCCGAACTCCTCGCCCAGCACTCCGTCGTCGGGTCGCAGTTCGGCGAGCGCGTCCCGGAGGAGCCGCTCCACCGCTCGGTCCGCCTCGGTGACCGGGCTCGCGTCCGCCTTGGTCTGCGTGGTGACGCCTCGCTCGAAGTAGTGCCGCGCGACCACCGCCGCGCGGTCGGCAAGCGCGTGTGCCAGCTCGAGGTCGGACGATGCGCGGGTGACCGGTGCCGTGGCGGGCGGGTGGTTGGCGCGCGTGGACCGGGTGTTCGTGGCCTCGCGAGCCGCGGCCACCAGCGTCGGCCCAAACCACTGCTCGCGCTCAAGGCGTTCGGTGAGCATCGTCACCTGCGGCGCGATGTCGGCGCCGTTGGCCCAGCGCGCGCAGAGATGGTTGCCGAGGTTGCTCAGGTGGAACGCACTGCGCAGATCCGCGAGCAGGTCGAGGTCACCGACATCGGTGCCTGCGACGTCGAGGTAGCCGCGTACGAAGGTGGCTGCCCGGGCCACCGTCGGCCGCGCCAGCGACGCGGCGATCGCGATGTCGGCCAACCGCAGGTCCAGGTGCGCGAAGTCCCAGTCGACGACCGCGCCGACACCGCCGTCGTGCATCAGCACCTGGCCCGGAGCGAAGTCGCCGTGGGCAACGACCCGCGGGAACGAATCGATCGACGCCGCGCTCAGGCGTCCGTGCACGTCCTCAGCCATCCGCCGCAGCCATGCCCCCGCCGCACCGAACGCCCGCTCGAAGTCCGGCAGAACCTCCGCCATCGTCCGGCCGCCGCCGGGGCGCGGCACCGTGAGGAACTCGTCGAGCCGGCCCCAGCCCGGTCGTTGCCCGAGCCGAACCGCCGGCTTCGCGGTGCGCTCGTGGAGCTCGGCGAGCAGCCGACCGTAGCTGGCCGGATCCTCGACCGGGACGGCCGGGTGTGCGCCGTCGACCCAGCTGAACGCCACCCAGACCGAGCCGTCCACCAGCGTCGGTCCCGCGAGGACAGCCGCGACCGGCGCGCCCACCTCGGCGAGGGTCCCCAAGAGATCGCACTCGTAGGCGACCTCGGGCAGGAGCCGAAAGGGCGGCGACTGGCGCAGGGCGACCGGCGCGCCGTCCCGGTAGGCCCGCCAGACCTTGCTGACCCGGCCGCCGACGATCGGCTCGGCGTCCGGGCCGTCCAGCCCGAGCGCGGACACCACGTCGGCGGCGATCGATGCTGAGATCGCGAGCCACCTCCTCGACGGACCCGCCCACCCGAGCGGGTCCCACGATCGAACCTAGCGCCGCGGCGCCGGTCAGGATGCCGATGTCCGCACCGTAGAAGGCCAACGCCGGCCGCTCGCCGCCGTCCGCCCGCTCGTCCGGAGCGCCCGGGCTGCTGGCCGGCAGCAACCCGTGTCTCTCCCTGGGCTCCAGCTATCTCTGTTCGGCCCTGGTGGTGGTCAGGAAGTCCAAGAGTTCGCGGTAGAGGATCGAGCGGGTGCCGGTGAGCATCGCGACGTGCCCGCCGGGGCATTCGGCTACCCGTGGTGGTCGACGCAGCCGGTCGATGAGCGCGAGGCTGGCAGGTGGCGGCACGATGTGGTCGGCCCCGGCGACGGCGAGCATGATGGGCACGTTGAGGCTTTCCAGGCGTGCTGGTCGGCCGTCCACGGCCCAGCGGCCGTCGAGGAGGGCGTTGCTGCGGGCGTAGTCGACGAGGTCGAACAGCAACGCGCCGGGAATAGGCGTCTGCTCCCAGACCCACCGGGACAGTGGGCCGGCCGTCGCTCGCCAGGTCAGATCCCGTCGCCGGCGCCAGGTCTGGCGGGCCGCGCGCAGTGCGATGGGGCGGAGCCAGTGGAAGCTCTCCCGGATGAGCGGGGCGGGCAGGAGACCATTCCCATCGAGGGCGAGAGCGGGCGCCAGGCGTGGTGAGCGGAGGAACCCGCCCAGGCGGCCCGCGGCCGCCGTGTCGATGAATGGGGCAATCGCGGTGAGGGACGCCAGCCCGGCATCGCCGAGCGCCGCGTGCGCAGCCAGAGCCAGCGTGCCGCCCAGGCAGTAGCCGACCAGATGCACCTCCGGCTGGCCGCTGTGCTCGCGGACTGCCTGCTCGGCCAGCATCAGCGTGGCGACGTAGGCGTCGAACCCGCAGCCTTCCTCGGCGGGTCCTGGGACTCCCCAGTCGAGCAGGTACACGTCATGGCCCGCGCCCCGGAGCGCGGCGATCAGGCTGTGACCCGGCGCCAGGTCGAGCACCCAGGAGCGGGTGACCAGCGAATGCACCACGAGGACAGGTGGGCCGGGTGCACGATGTTCGCTCATGTAGCGCCGGAGCACTGCCGGACCGGACCGCCACACCACCGAGGAAGGAGTGGCCGGCACACTCGCACGGGATAGCCCAGCGGCAATTTCGACGACATGAGGCCAGGCCGCCAGCGCTGCCAGCAGGCGCGCACAACCCGCCCGAAACCACCGACCAACGCGGGCGATCCGGTTGGCTCGCAGCAGACCCCGGTCTGTTGAGGTGAGATGCCGCCAAGAGACCCCCGACAAGGCGACCAGACTCGCCGCGACGAGCATCGCCGCAACGGCGACCACTACCCAGCGCATGGGACATCACCCCTCCCGACCATGGATGTTCCTCCTGCGGGCATCAGGCTAATGCCGCGGCACAGGTATGGCCGCATTGACTTGACAATGGAAATCGTTGTCGTAAAGGTGGTTGTCGTGACCGCTGGCCGCGGTCCATAGGTCAGCGGCTGGGCGTCGGTCAGTCCTTGCGTACGCGGCGATGGGGGAGAGGGATACGTGGCAGACCAGCGGCTGGCCCGGCCGGCCAGGCCCCTCGAGGATTCGACAGTGGTGCTGGTTGCCGTTGCTGGACTGGCGATTGTGCTCCTGCTGTCCATGGTGGCTGGTGTCGCTCTCGGGCAAGCGACAGTGTCGTTGGGCGACTCGCTCCGCTACGTCGGCGCAGCGTTGATCGGTGGCACGATCCCGGCCGATGACGTGACGGGGTACTCGATTGTCTGGGTCGTGCGTACGCCCCGGGTCCTGCTCGCGGCCGTGGTCGGCGCCGGGCTCAGCGTGGTCGGTGTCGTCGTTCAGGCGATGGTCCGCAACGCGCTGGCGGACCCGTTCATTCTCGGTGTGTCGTCGGGTGCTTCGGTCGGCGCGAGCGCGGTCGTGGGTTTCGGCCTGTTCGCGGCGTTGGGGATCTACGCGTTGTCCGCGGCTGCGTTTCTGGGCGCTCTGGCCGCGTCAGGTTTGGTGTACGTGGCGGCCCGCACTCGGTTCGGAGTCAGTCCGCTTCGGCTTGTGCTCACGGGCGTTGCGTTGGCGTACGGCTTTCAGGCCGTGATGAGTGTGATCGTCTTCTTCGCGCCGCAGGGGGAGGCTGCCCGGACCGTACTGTTCTGGCTGCTCGGAAGTCTCGGCGCTGCGACGTGGGGTTCGTTGCCTCTCGCGGCAGGTGCCGTCGTCCTCGCCATCGTCGTGGTGCTTCGTCGGGCAGGGGCACTCGACGTGATGGCGCATGGAGATGAGACCTCCGCGACCCTCGGACTGGATGTCGCGGCACTGCGCCGGTTTCTCTTTCTCCTGACTGCGGTGGTCACGGGCGCTCTCGTGGCGGTGAGTGGCGCTGTCGGCTTTATCGGGTTGGTCGTTCCGCATCTGGTACGACTCGTCGTCGGGCCGAGCCACGGCAAGGTTCTCGTGATCGCGCCGTGGGTGGGGGCGATCTTCCTGGTGTGGGTGGACCTGGTGGCGCGTACTCTCCTGCCCCCACGAGAGTTGCCGCTCGGCGTGATTACCGCGCTGGTGGGGGTGCCGGTCTTTGTGGCGTTGATGCGACGTCGCGGCTACCTGTTCGGGGGCCGATGATGCGCCTGGTCCTGGACGCCGTTTCGGTCGAGTTCGCGGGTGTGGCACTGGTTCGGGCGCTCAGCCTCAAGGTGGGCAGCGGCGAGGTGGTCGGCATGGTGGGGCCGAACGGTAGCGGAAAGTCCACCGCCCTGCGGTGTGTGTACCGTGCGCTTCGTCCTACCGCGGGAGTTGTCCGTGTGGACGACGCGGATCTGACAACCCTGGCCCTTCGTGACAGTGCCCGCCGGGTCGCCGCTGTCACTCAGGAGAACCAGTCCGATCTCGATTTCACCGTACGAGAAGTGGTCGCGCTCGGCCGGTTCCCTCATCACGAGGACAAGCGAGCATTGAACGTACGGGAACGTCAGCTGTGTGAGAAGGCGATGCGGCGGACTGACGTGCCGCACTTGGCAGATCGAAGCGTGCTGACCCTCTCAGGTGGTGAACGCCAGCGCGTTCTGATCGCCCGTGCGTTGGCGCAGGAGCCGGAGCTGCTGGTGCTGGACGAGCCGACGAACCATCTTGACCTGAGACACCAGGTCGAGCTGTTGGCGTTCCTGCGCCGTTGTGGTCTCACTGTCCTGATCGCCTTGCACGATCTCAACCTCGCCGCCGCGACCTGTGACCGCCTTGGTGTGTTGAAGGATGGAGAGCTCGTGGCGAGTGGAGCCCCCGATGAGGTGCTCACACCTGATCTGGTGGATCGCGTGTTCGGTGTACGGCCGGTGATCGTTGCACATCCGCAGACCGGCGCCCCCCGCCTGCTGTACGACCTCACCTCACGCGACAGCTTTGACATGAACAGCAAAGAAGGGAGCGCTCGATGAAACGTGTCCTGATCCCGTTGCTGGCGGCGACCGCTGGAGTCCTGGCCGGCTGTGGGGCGGAGGTGCAGCCGCGTGGCGACTCAGGCCCGATACCTGTCACGATCGAGAACTGCGGGCGTGAGATCACCTATCCCATGCCGAAACGTGCCGTGGCGTACGACATGAGTGCGACGGAGAAGATGTTCGCGCTGGGCCTGGCCGACCAGATGCGCGGCATCGTACTGCCGAAGACGGCCGAGGAACCTGCCGAGCGTTCGCCGCACAAGGATGACTACGAGCGCGTCGAAATTCTCAGCGATGACGTGCTGAGCCGTGAAGTGGTCGTGGACGTCAAGGCCGACTGGGTGTTGGCGGGCTGGAACTCCGGCTTTTCCGAAGAACGCGGTGTGACGCCCGACCTCCTCGACCAGGTAGGCATCAAGAGCTACATGTACACCGAGACCTGCTTTGACTATGGCGACAACCCAGCACGGGTGCGCCCTCTTCAAGCCCTCTACACCGACCTCGAGCAGATCGGCGAGATCTTCCACATCGAGCGCCGTGCCGAGAGGCTTGTCGCAGACCTGAAGCACCGCGTCGAGGCGCTTCGGAACCGGCAACCAGAAACCGAACGGGCGAGGGTTTTCGTCTACGACTCCGGCACTGACGAGCCCTTCACCTCCGGCAACCAGACCACGCCGCACACCATCGTCACGCTCGCCGGCGGCGACCACATCTTCTCCGATCTCGATCAGCGCTGGACAACAGTGGGCTGGGAAGCGGTCGTGAAGGCGAGGCCCGAGGTGATCGCCGTCGTGGACTACGGAGACCAACCGGTTGAGGACAAGATCGCGTACCTGAAATCGCTGCCCGCGCTGGCCGAGACCCCGGCGGTACGCAACAACCGGTTCTACGTCCTCGACTACGGCCAAGCGGTCACCAGCCCGCGCAGCATCGAGGGTGCCGAAGACTTCGCCAGATATCTCCGATCGATCGGACGATGAATGAAGGCAAACGAGGGTGTTCCGCTCCAGGCGCACGGCACAGACGAGGACTGAGGACATGCAGAACGATGAAGTGAGCACCGGTACCGTTGCCGATCTGTTGACCAGCGCCGTTGCCGGCGAGCTCGGCCCGGCACCGGCGAGCCAGGCGGCTACCAGTGTGTTCTGGCTCCATCACGGCACCAGACTGGCCGGGGGCGACGTCACCTACCTCAACCAGTACGTACTGGTTCGGGTCGGCCGTTCGTTCGGTGCGTGCGCGTTCGAGGCCGGCGAGGTCGAGGTGAGCATCTGCGCCGACGCCTCGGGCCGCCCGGTCGCGTCCCTCCTGGGCGCAGACATGCCGCTGCCGATCCGTGTGGCGGCGTTGGACGCCTATCTCGCCGAGCAACAGCCTCATCGCGAAGCCGCGGCCGCCGGCCTGGCGGAGCGGGTCGAGCTGCCGTACGGGCCGCCGGAGGTTCGGGCCCGAGCCCGCGACGACGCAATCGCGGGCCTCCTCGACGTCGGCGAGGGTGCGCGCGTCGCCCTGATCGGCGTGGTCAACCCGCTGGTTGCCGCGATCCGCAGTCGCGGCGGCGACTGTCTGCCGTGCGATCTCAACCTTCGTACCACCCAGTGGGGTGAGCCGGTCACTGACGACATGAGGAAGGTCCTCGACGTGGCGGACGCGGTGGTCGCCACCGGCATGACCCTGTCCAACGGGACGTTCGACGAGATCCTGCGCCGGTGCCGGGAACGCGAGATTCCTCTTGTGGTGTACGCGCAAACCGGTAGCGCGGTCGTTCGTTGCTTCCTCGGCGCCGGAGTGACGGCCTTGTCTGCCGAGCCGTTCCCGTTCTCGCAGTTCAGCGCGGAGCCGACCCCGCTCTTCCGTTATCGCGCAGGTAACTTCATGGGGGATGCACGGCGATGAGGGGTAGCACCACCGCAGACGACCTCACCACCCGCGAGGCCATACCCAGCGACCTGCGCATGGCCCGCACTTTGTGGCCAGTATTACTGTCGTCTGCTGTCGGCCTCGTGCCGTTCACAGTCTTCAGTACGTTCTTGGTGCCGATCGCCGCCGACGCCGGTACGAGTGCCGCGACGATGGGCAGTTTGCGCGGGCTCGGCGGGATCGCTGCGCTCATCGTCGGCACCGCACTCGCCCCGTTCATCGACCGGATACCGAAGCAGCTCGCCGCCGCGGCCGCGCTCGTTCTCCTCGGCCTGTCCTGCGTACTCGGCGCCGTCGGCAGTCTGGCCACGTTCGCGGCGTTCTGTCTCCTGATCGGTGCCGCGACCGCGATGCTCAACCCCGCGCTGGGAGCGGCCGCCGCCGACCAGTACTGCACCGGCGCGGCGGCCGGCCGCGCCGCGACGCTGGTCACCGCGACGCAGTCGCTGACCGCCATGCTGGCTGCACCGCTCATCGCGTTGCCAGCGCTGTGGTGGGGGTGGGAGGGCGACCTGCTCGCGGTTGCTTCGCTCGCCGGCCTGCTCGCCGTCGTCCTGCTCAGGCGTCGGGCTCCCAGGGCGTCACTGGATTCGGAGCCATCGGTTCGGCCGAGCTACCTCGCGTCCTTCCTAGCTCTCGCGGGCACCAGGGGCGCCGTTCCGTTGCTCGCCGTCGGTGGTTTTCGGACGGCGGCATTCATGGGCTACCTCGCCTACCTCGCCGCGTTCTACGACGACCGGTTCGACCTGACACCAAGCGTCTTCGCGCTCGTGTGGACTCTCTCGGGCACCTCCTTCTTCCTGGGAAACCTGCTGACCGGTCGACTGATCAACAGAGCCTCCCGGCTTCCGGTCGAACGGGTGCTGCTGGTGGGAGCCAGCTGTTCGCTGGTCGCAATCCTCGGCTTCTACGCCGCACCAACGCTCCCTCTCGCGCTGGGTTGCACCGCACTGCTCGGGGCCAGCCACGCTGCCGTGGCCGCGTGTGTGGTGAGCCTGCTGGTGCGCCGATGCGACACGGTTCGCGGCGCGGCCCTGAGTGTGAACGCAGCGGGCCAGAGCCTCGGCGTGTTCGTCGGCGCCGCGGTGGGAGGCCTCGGCCTCGGTCTCGGCGGCTATGTCGGCATCGCCATCGGGTTCGGTGCGATCAGCGCGGCCGCCGTGGCGGCAGCCGTGGCTGTGCTCCGCTCCACACCGAGCGCGGGAGCCGAGCCGTGCGGGTGAGCGACCACAGGAGGGCCGGCGACAGCGGCGGCGCCCGCTCGCACAGCCGTTCTCGACGTCCCCACGCGGGCGTGGGAATTTCTGGATGCCACCACGGCGAAGTACTGCAGGGCTTCTTCAGGGACACCGACGGTTCTGCCTGCCGCGGGCTGGTCACTCTGCCCATGGACCGGTACGGCGCCCGCGCGGTGTTCACCCCCAACCCGGCCACCTCCACGGATGAGGTCATCGTCGAGCCGTCGGACCGGACAAAGGCGCGACGCGCCGCGGTCCTCGCGGCGAATGCGTGCGCCCACCTCCAGCACAAGCCGGGAAGCGGTGGACACCTCGAGCTGGACAGCAACGTGCCGATCGGACTCGGGATGGGATCGTCCACCAGCGACGTCATTGCGGCCGTTCGAGCGGTGGCCGCAAGCTGCAACGTGACCTTGCCATCCCTGATGATCGCCCGACTCGCCGTTAACGCCGAGAACGCCACCGACCCGCTGATGCTGGCCGGCCGTCCGCTCCTGTTCGCGCAGCGGGAGGGTCGCGTCCTGGAAGACCTGGGAGGCGCTCTGCCGCCCACAGTCGTCCTCGGATGCGGGACCGGGAACGGCCGTCCCGTGGACACGCTGTCCCTACCGACGATCAAGTACGGTGACGATGATCTCGAGCACTTCGAACGGCTGCGCGCCGCCCTCCGCCGGGCCGTCGCGGACGCCGATGTCAGGCTGCTCGGCCGAGTCTGCACCGAAAGTGCTCGGAGCAACCAGCGTGTGCATGTCAAGGAGGAACTCGGCCTGCTCGAAGATCTCGCCGGCGCGTTCGGCGCAGCCGGTGTCCAGGTAGCTCACAGCGGCAACGTAGCCGGCCTGCTGTTCGATCCCAGGAGCTCCAAGCTGCGGAGCAGGATAGGCCGATGCGCCCGTGAACTGGTGGCGCACGGACTACAGATCACCGGAGTGTTCCGCGCGGGCGGGCACACCGTCGCGCACCAACCGCACTGAACCACGCGAACGGGTCCGGTCCGCCGACGGGCCGGCCAACCGGAGGGCCCGACGTCGTACCCCCGGTTCGAAGGAACGAAGGAGGCACCACACGCCGCGGGGAGGGCACGGATGTACGGTCATATCGCGGACGCGACAAGTCTTCCCGACCTGATTCGAATCCAGGACAAGCTCGTCTGTGTGCGCTTCGAGACCATGAAGGTGATCTCGGCACTCGGCGCCGTGCGGTACCTGCTTGACCAGGGACATGTGCGTCGAGGCGACACGCTGGTCGACAGCTCGAGTGGAATATACGCCTACGCCCTTGCACTGGCATGCCACCGTTACGAGATGGGCTGCCACATCGTCGGCTCGACGACGGTCGATCCGGTGCTGAAGGCGCAGCTCGCTGTCCTTGGTGCGACCTTGGAGCAGGTACGGCCGTCGCAGAACCTCAAGCTGGACCAGAGCCTGCGAGTCCAGCGAATCGCCGAGATCCTCAAGGCCAATCCGTCCTACCACTGGATGCGCCAGTATCACGACGACATCCACTACGCGGGCTATCTCGCGGTTGCCGACCTGATCGACGCCTCCCTCCCACCCACCGAGGCCATCGCCATGGTCGGTGGCGTGGGATCCGGTGCATCGACCGGTGCGCTCGCGACCTTCCTCCGCGATCGGGGGCGGTCGGTCACCCTCGTCGGCATCCAACCGTTCGGCAGCATCACCTTCGGAAGTGAACACATCTCCGATCCGGCGATCATCATTGCCGGCATCGGAAGCTCGATCCCGTTCGGGAACGTCTCACACGCGTTGTACGACACGATCCACTGGGTGTCCTTCAACGCCGCCCGCGCAGGCAGCATCGACCTGCTCCGCCGACACGCCATCTTCGCCGGGCTCTCCACCGGGGCCGCCTACCTGTGCGCGCGATGGGAACAACACTCCGTCGACGGAACTGTCATGTTCATCGCCGCCGACACCGGACACCGCTATGTCGAAACCGTCTTCGCCCGACACCATGATGCACCCGCCCTCGACAGCCTCACCCCGCGCTCTGCAGCAAGCCTGGCAGACCTGGCCCTCCCATGGACCAGGATGAACTGGGCGGGCGCACCGGCGCCCGCCGCGGCGGTCGCCCACAGCCGTGGTGAGAGGGATGGCGAGGACGAGTCCGACGGAGCCGACGCGCCGCCACCGTCTACACCATCGCGTTCGCCTATGCCGGCGCCGACCTCCCGATCATCCTGCTGATCTCGCTCCACGAGCGTCCATTCCTCGCCAGCCTCACGGGTGGTGAACCCGCCGAGGAAGTCGTCCGCACACCGGCTCCTCGACGAGGGGTTCTTGTCCCGACGAGACCGCCCGTTGTGCCTCATGTCCGCTGTGCCGTTATGCGGTCTATTTGACCTCCCTTCTGTCGATAGGGCAACGCCAAGTTCTGTCGAACTCAAGTCGGGCTCGGCGCAGCGCGGATAACCTCCTGGCTGAGGACATTCGCTGAGTTCAGCTGCGTCCAGGTGGGCTACGGGGGAAGCCCAGAACGGGAGCAGTCATGGCGTCCAAGAGTCGCGAATCTGATGCGACAACCTGGTCAACAACTCCTCGGGAAGTGAACAGCAAGTCCCGACCTCACTCGTGCAGCTCAGTCTCCCGATAGCAGAACTCTTCCGTTTCGCCGCGCCGGGAAAGGAAAGCCGCATGATGTCTCGGGCCAGACGAAAGCCTCGCTTTTTCGCACACCTCGTCATGTTCATCGCGGTATCGGTGCTCGCCGGGGCCTTGGTGGCCGGGTTGGCGATCCCGTTCGTCGGCGCCGTGGGCCTGACGGCCAAGTCCGTGACCGACTCGTTCCAGGGCATGAGCCGCAACCTCCAAGTGCCGGCGCTGCCTGCACGCAGCCAGCTGCTCGCCTCGGACGGCAAGGTTCTCGCGACCTTCTATGACCAGAACCGGGTCGAGGTGAAACTGGACCAGGTGGCACCGGTGATGCAGCGAGCCCTCCTGGCGATCGAGGACGCGCGGTTCTACGACCACGGTCCGCTCGACATGCAGGGCACGCTGCGGGCGTTCGTCCGTAACCAGCAAGGCGGTGGGGTCTCGCAAGGTGGGTCGAGCATCACCCAGCAGTACGTCAAGCTGGTGCTCTTTGAGAATGCCAAGACTCCAGCCGAGCAAGCCAAGGTCACCGAGGCGTCCTATGCCAGAAAACTCCAGGAGCTGCGCTACGCCGTCGAGCTCGAGAAGACGATGACGAAGGACAAGATTCTGGAAAAGTACTTCAACATTGTCTACTTCGGTGACGGTGCCTACGGAATCCAATCCGCCGCGAAATACTATTTCAGCACCACGGCGTCCAAGCTGACTCTCAGCCAGGCGGCGATGCTGGCCGGTCTTGTCCGCGACCCCAATGGCCTGGACGTCAGGCAGAAGCCGCAGGCTGTCCTGGCCCGACGAAACCTCGTGCTCTCCCGGATGGTGCACGAAGGGTTGATCCCGCCGAAGCAGGCAGCAGCGGCTGCGAAGACCCCGCTCGGGCTGCGGATGACCCCGTTCACTCAGGGCTGCTACTACTCGAAGTACCCGTTCTTCTGTGACTACGTGGCCGCGGTTCTGCTCTCCGACCCGGCGTTGGGCAAGACCCAGGAGGAGCGACAGCGAGCCCTCTACCGCGGTGGCCTGACAATCAAGTCCACCCTCGACATCCGGGCCCAGGAAGCAGCGCAGAAGGCGGTTTCGGAAACTGTCGCTCCGACAGACCTGATACATGGCGCGCTGTCGATGGTCGAACCGCGCACCGGATCGATCAAGGCGATGGCCCAGTCAAAGGGGTACGGCGAGGGCGAGGGTAAGACCTACGTCAACGTCAACGTGCCGCAGAGGCATGGCGGTGGTGTGGGCTTCTCGCCTGGATCGACGTACAAGCCGTTCGTACTCGCCGCAGCCATTCGCCAAGGTATGCCGCTCACCGAAAGACTGCCGTCGCCAGGACGTACGGCAATCAGTCGGCCGGTGGCGAACTGCCCGAACGGCAAGCATGGCTACAACAGCGACTTCTGGTCCATCGGAAACTCCACCAGCGCCGGGGCGACCAGCGACATGATCAGTGGTACGGGTCGCTCGGTCAACACGTACTACGCCAACCTGGAAGCCGAAACCGGCATCTGCGAACCGGCCCAGATCGCCACCAAGCTCGGGGCAGTCCGCGCCGATGGTCTGCCGCTGCTGCAGATCAAGCCGTTCACGATCGGGGTCAACGAGATCGCGCCGCTGTCGATGGCTGAGGCCTACGCCGCCTTCGCCGCTCGCGGCGTGCACTGTCGAGCAGTGCCGTTCACCCAGGTGCTCGACCGCCATGGCAACCCGCTCCCGGTGCGCGGGCCGGACTGCAAGCAGGCTATTCCCAAGGACGTCGCGGACAAGGTCAACTACGTGCTACGTCAGGTCGTCGACGGCACCGACTCCGGCCGGACCGGGCAGAAGATGAGCATGATGTCCGAAGGTCGCCAGGTCGCTGGAAAGACAGGTACGTCCGAGAGCCGCAAGGCCGTCTGGTTCATGGGCTACACCAGCAACCTGGTCGCCGCCGCTGCGGTTGCCGATGCCCACCCAGTACTGCGTTCTCTCATCGGCACCACGATCAACGGTCGGGTCGTTGGCGGCGATCAGGTCTGGGGTGGCACGCTCGCCGGCCCGATGTGGCTGACGGCCATGCGCGGGGCTCTCGAGGGCAAGAAGAGCCCCAACTTCGCCGAGCCCGCTCGGACAGCCGACTGAGAGAGGCCCAGCTGTGATCGTGGTCGCCCAGCGCTATCGTCGTCGAGGGCATCACCGCCGGATCGTTCCGGTAGAGCAGAGGAGCAGTCTTGTCGGCAGACCATCACTTCCCCCGCTACCACCCGCGGCCACCCACCGGATATGTCAACGACCCGAACGGGCCGGTGCGCATCGACGGTCGCTGGCACCTGTACTTCCAGTACACCCACGACACCGCCCACACGGGCTCGGTGGTGTGGGGTCACGCGAGCAGTGCGGATCTGGTGAGCTGGCGCTATCACCGCCCGGCCATGTCGCCGCAGCCCTACGGTGCCGACCGCAATGGTTGCTGGTCGGGCAACACCGTGTTGACCGACGACGGAGTGGTGGCGTTCTACTCCGGAATGCGGCAGGGACACCGCTACCAGTCGGTGCTCTCGGATCTGTCGACCGACGGCGGGGAGTCGTTCGGGCCGCCCCACCAGGTCGTCGCGGACCCAGAGCCCTCCGAGCAGGTAGAGCAGTTCCGTGACCCCTTCGTGTGGCGGGAAGGCGGTCGCTGGTCCATGCTGGTCGGCGCCGGTGCGGTGCCCGGTGGCCCGTCCGCGCGCCTGTACACCTCCGACGATTTGGAGAAGTGGGCCTACCACGGCTCGTTCGCCACACCGGACGAGCGAACAGGGCTCGGTGACATGTGGGAATGCCCACAGCTGGTGTCGTTCGGCGACCACGAGGCGCTGCTGGTTTCCGCGTACGAGTTCGACAGGAGCGCTGCGAACCGCGTCCTTGCCGTCACCGGCCGTCGGTCGGGGCATGAGTTGATCCCCGAGCGGGTTGGCAAGGTAGATGCCGGACCGGACTTCTACGCCGCCTCGGTGCTGCGCGAGGGCGGCGACGGTCCGATCATGTGGGGCTGGGTCACCGAGAGCCGGGCGGCGGACTGGACCCATGAGGCCGACTGGTCGGGGATGATCTCACTGCCGCGCACCGTCAGCCTGACGCCCGACGGTCGCCTCGCCAGCGCACCTGTCGAAGCGCTCACGGGCCTGCGGCAAGAAGAGATCGGACGATCCGTGCCTGCGCAGTTCGAGGTCGAGCTCGAGCTCAGTGGGCATCGCGGTGAGCCGACGAGAATGTCACTCGGCACCTCCGCCGGCGAACGGCTCGATGTTGTGGTCGACTGGGCGACCGGCCAGGTGAGTATCGACCGGGACCAAGCCAGCCGCGACCCGCGCGCCGAAGGAGGAAGTTACACCTTCGACGAGCCGGAAATCCTGTCCACCAGCACCATGTCGCTGCGCTGGTTCGTCGACGGTTCGGTCGGGGAGCTGTTCACCGGCTCCGGCCGCAGCGCAACTGTTCGGTTCTATCCCACCGAACCCCCACCGTGGACGCTCTCGCTGTCCGGCCTCACCGCGACTGACGAGGTGCACGTGTGGCGCCTGTGGGAGTCCGGTCACGCCGGTCGCAGAACTCGCTCCGAAGGATGCCCATGAGGACTGTGTCGACGTACCGACCGGCGAGCCACTGATGTTCCCTCAGTCGGCCCTCCTCCACGAAGCCGACAGCCTGATAGGCACGAATCGCACGCACATTCTCGGCGTGCGTCCGTAGCCATACCCGGCGGAGGTTCGCCAGTCGGAACGCGTAGTCAAGCAGGACCCGGATTGCGTCTCTGCCGTAACCACGTCCCCAGGAGTCCTTGTCACCAATGGTGATTCCGAGCTCAGCATGCCCGGCCGTTTCGTCGATGTCCTGCAGAAGGCACGTACCGATGAACCTCCCGTCCGCCTCGATGGCGAAGCGGCGCATCGGCTGTTGCTCGACCAACCGTTCGTACCATTTCTCGAGCCGCTCCATCGACGTCGGGGACGGCAAGTCCCCCGCGGCAAGGTCGACCTCGGGGTCGTTGTAGTACGAAAGAAGCACGGGCAGGTCCTCGCGCGTCACACCACGTAAGGTGACCTTCTCTCCAGCAAACAT
Organism: Actinopolymorpha sp. B17G11; assembly: GCF_040196095.1. NCBI lineage: Bacteria > Bacillati > Actinomycetota > Actinomycetes > Propionibacteriales > Actinopolymorphaceae > Actinopolymorpha > Actinopolymorpha sp. B17G11. The sequence goes on along the minus strand of NZ_JBEFTW010000008.1, from coordinate 160,006 downwards.
CACACACCCCAGGTCTTGGTCGATCGATTCGTGCACGAGGTCTGAGGCTACCTTCCCGGCTCAGTCCCTTATTTTGCTGTGACTTCAGCCTTGGTGATCGGTTCTCGACGTCGGCAGGTGGGCATGGGTACCGCATCCGAGGGTCGTACGGCTGGGACCGAGCTACGGGCGGCGGGGTGAGCGTCCTGCAAGAAGTTGCCCAGATCGTTCCAGCGCGGCCTCGCCCTGGTCGAGCATCTTCTCGGCGTAGGTGGGGCCGAACCGTTCGGCGACTGCGCCAACGAACATCGCGTTACTGATGGCTCTCGCCCAAGCGTGACCCGCATCTGCCTGCCACGGATCCAGCGGGCAGCCAGCGACGTCCTCCCACGCCCGAAGGTAGGCGGAGAACCCAGCCGAGGACTTGGTGGCGGATAGGGCAACGTCAAGCATGATCGGCCCAACCCGCGCGTTTCCCCAATCGATGAGGCGAGGCGGTCCATCCGAGTCTTCTGCAACGACAACGTTGAGGCCGTACACATCGCCGTGCAGAAGGGTGGCGGGTAGTACGTCCGGACCGGCGTAGATCCGCTCGTCGTAGGACCATCGATGCAGTAGATCCAGGGCACGGTCGTGAAGCGGATGGGGCGCTTTGCGCTGGGCATCGCGAATCCACGACGAGGCGAAGTCCGTCAGAGCCTCGCGACAGAACGCCCCATCGACTCGTCGAAGGTCTGCAGGCAGCGTGCTCGCTGTCTCGAGATGTCGATGGTGCAACCGCGCCAAGCTCGCGAACACCGTCTCCGGAACTTCCGCATCCCACGGCATCGTCGCGCCCGGATAGAACGGTGTCACGACCCACGGTCCGGACTGATCCGTGCCTGCGTCAATCAGCTCCGGGAAGGCGTCGGCAGCAGGTACAGACGCGATCTCACGCAAGGCGATCACCTCGGCGGAGGATGCACGCTTCGCGACGACGTCGAACTGTTCCCTCCGACCACTCGACCGTACGGCTGTGATCTCCACCCGCTCGACCAGGAGAGAGCCGACGCCACCCGTCAGGGGATGCCGTTGTCCAACCTCGATGACGGCGAGATCGGGTGAGTGCGCCGGAGCCACCGGACGAGGGCCGCCTTCCGGATCGGCACGTTCACGTCGATCGGCGACGTCATGGGTCTTCGGGCCCCTCCAGGCGGTAGGGGACTTCTGCCATCACACTCCACTCCTACAACTGCTTCCCGCCGCAGACTCCGACGGGAAGAAGGCGTGGTCGCATTACCCGAAACCTAACCGCGTATCGGTTCCCGCTGCGAGAGACTTTCGCGTGCCTGCGCCCGGACCGTGGATGTCAGGAGGTGCGCGGCGCCACCAGGCCGGATTCGTAGGCGAGGACGACGAGCTGAGCGCGGTCGCGGGCGTGGAGCTTGACCATGGCCCGGTTGATGTGGGTTTTCGCGGTCAGCGGGGTGATCACCATGCGGGCGGCGATCTGGTCGTTCGACAGGCCCTGCGCGACCAGGGCGACGGCCTCGCGTTCGCGGTTGGTCAGGTCTTCCAGCGCCGTGTCCGTGCCGGCGTTGAGCGGCTGGCTGACGTACCGGGTGATCAGCTTGCGGGTGATCGACGGCGCGAGCAGGGCGTCACCGCGCGCGGCGACGCGTACGGCATGCAGGAAGTCTTCCGGCTGGATGTCCTTGACCAGGAATCCGGCCGCGCCGGCGCGCAGCGCGTTGAAGACGTACTCGTCCAGACCGTAGTTGGTCAGGATGACGACGTGCACCCGCGCCAGGGTCGGGTCCGCGGCGATGCGCCGGGTCGCTTCGATGCCGTCGATGACCGGCATCTGAATGTCGATGAGTGCGATGTCGGGCAGGAGTTGCCTGGCCAGCGCCAGGGCCTCGCTGCCGTCGGCGGCCTCGGCCACCACCTCGATGTCGTCCTCGACGTCAAGGAGCGCGCGGAATCCGCTGCGAATGAGCGGCTGGTCGTCGACCAGCAGGACACGGATCATGGCGTGTGATCCACGGGAAGTTCGGCCTGGACGGTGAAGCCGCCCTCGCTGCGCGGCGCCGCCCGCAGGTGACCTCCGAGGGCGGTGACTCGTTCGCGCATCCCGAGCAGCCCGACGCCGTGCACCGGCGCGGTGTCCGACGTGGCCTTGCCGTCGTCATCGACCCGGATGACCAGGGCGTCGGGACGATAGTCGATTCGGACCGACGCGGTAGCGGCGGCGGCGTGACGGGCGATGTTGGTCAGAGACTCCTGAACGATCCGGTAGGCGGTCCGGTCCACTGCGGCCGGCACGTCGTGACGGCGTCCCTCGATCGTCAGCTTCGCGTCCAGGCCGGTCGTCCGGGCCCGTTGCACCAGCTCCGGGACGTGGTCGAGCCCATGCGGCGGGTTCTTGTCGTCGTCGCGCAGCGCCTCCAGGGTCGCGCGCAGTTCCCGGGCCGCCTCACGACCGGCCTCCCGGATCGCCAGCAGGGCCTCAGGCACCTGTTCCCCCCGCTTGCGGGCCAGGTGGACGGCGACTTCGGCCTGCACCTTGATGACGGAGATCTGGTGGGTGAGCGAATCGTGCAGCTCCCGCGCGATGTGCAGCCGCTCCTCGTTGGCGCGGCGCCGCGCGGTCTCCTCACGGGTGTGCTCGGCCGCATCCGCCCGGCGCTCGGCCTGCCGCAACGCTTCACCCGCCGCACCGGCGGCGATCAGCCAGGCCAGCTCCAGGGCGCTACGGGACTGCGTGAACGCCTCGCCAACGGGCCAGTCGTGGGGAGACGCGAGGATCGCGAGCGGAAGGGTAGCCAGCATGATCACCGAACCCGCCACCGTGACGATGCGGTGTCCCGCCCGTACGGCGGCATACACCGCGAACAGATATGCGACGGCAGGTACGTCGAAACCGACCGCCTGGTAGCCCAAGGCGCACAACCCGGTCACAGCAAGGACGGGGACCGGAGCCCAGCGGCGCGCGGCCAGCGCCAGACCGCCGGTTATCAACAACGCGTAACCCAGCAGGTCGAGATCCGTGGAGGGGTGTTGCCTGGACAGCCCGGCGACCATCAGGGTCGTCGCCACTCCAACGGCGATCACCCAGTCGCTGGCACCGATCCGTCCCCTGCTCACACGTGCACCCTAACCAGATGTTCGGGCGGGCAACTCCTGCGTGCAGATGATCAGCCTCCTACCGCACACGCGGTAGTTTCGCGCCTCCTGCGGCGTCTGCGGCAGCCGGCTACAGCCTTGGCGGCAGTGCGAATTGTCTGCGTCCGCACAACGACCGACGGTGGGTCCAACGGACATGATCAGCGACGTCCAGTCGTAGGAGAGAAGGAGTACCTCATGTCCGTCCGACACCTGCCTGCCGCCGGCGCAGCCGCCCTGCTCGGAGTATTGGGGCTTGCCACACCAGCAGCCGCGAACGTCTTGGTCCAGCCGGCTGCCGCCACTGCTTACACGATGACCGCCGGGCGCTTCTGGTCCTTGGTGGCCGCGCTACTGGGACTGGCCGGCGTGGTCATCGGCGGGCTGGCTCTGGCCCGGTCCGCCGGTCGTATCGGAACCGGGGGGAGGGGCGCCATCCTGGCCCTGACGGCGGGGCTGGCCGGTGCCGTCATCGGCGGGCTGGTTGTGGCCGCCGCCGACGGTGGTCCCGGCACCGGCTACGGAATAGTCGGAGGCTTTGTCGCCCTGGTGGTGGGACTGATCGCCATGGTCCTCGGCGGGCTGGCTCTAGCGCGCTCCCGCCGCACCGCCTGAGCCGCTGACTGGCTGACCGGCGGTGAACTCGAGCGGGTCCCGGCCTGCCCGAAGACCAAGCGTCGCCGCCCAACGGGCAGCTCCTCAAGTCTGGGCTCGGCGGTGTGGAGCCAGGGTGCGATCTATGCGATCGGCGAGCCAGCTGTGTAGCTCGCCGGTCCCGTCGATAGCCCACGTCAGCAGGGCGCCACAGTAGATCGCGTACAGACTGTCAGCGAGCACTTCGCACCGGTCGACCACGACGTCGCCATTCTTCGCGGCCTCTTCCAGCAGGGTGGTGAGTTCCGCCCGTAGAGACCGGCTGAGGTCCGCCGCATGTCTGTGCAGATCCGGGTCGGTGAGGTCCAGTTGCAGGAACGCGAGGTTGTTGGCCACGCCCTCTCGAGTCGTGATCGGACCAGGCAACGAGACGAGCGCTTTGCGTATTGCCTCCAACGGTCCGGGCGTAGCTGCTCGCGCGTCCTCGAAGATGCTGGCGACGCCGGCCGCTTCCCGGGAGGCAAAGGCGACCAGGAGGGAGCGCTTGGAGCCGAACCTCTGGGTCAGGCCCGGCGCGGACAGACCGGCTCGGCGCGCTACCGCCGCGAGAGTCAGCCCCGATGGGCCTACCGCAGTGACCACATCGGCAACAGCATCGAAAATTGCTTCGTCGCTGACGGAGCGTGGACGTCCGGTCATGCCGACCACCTCAGAACCTTTACTTTACGAACGATCGTAAACTATTGTCGGTCGGCATGGCCATACAGCCCGACGCGACATATGCCTCCAACCCCACTGGCAGGCGCCGCATCGTCATCGTCCTGATCTGTGCGGCTCAGGCCATGCTCATCGTGGACGTTGTTGTCGTCAACGTCGCGTTGCCGTCGATCCGGAACGGTCTCGCCATCCCCGATGATCACCTCCAGCTCATCTCCGTCGCTTACACGCTGACCTTCGGCAGCCTACTGATCGCGTTCGGCCGGGCCGGTGATCTGCTCGGTCGCCGCCGGGTGTTCCTCCTCGGCCTCTCGCTGTTCACTCTCGCCTCCCTGTTCACTGGTCTGGCCCAGAACGAATGGCAACTGATCACCGCCCGAGCCGGGCAGGGTGTCGGCGCGGCGATGGTCGCACCGACGGCCCTGGCGCTGTTGACTACTGCCTTCGAAGAGGGAGCCAGGCGAAACCGTGCGCTCGGCTACTGGGCGGCGGTGAGTTCGGCGGGCGCAATCGGCGGGCAGTTACTCGGTGGACTGATGACCGACACTCTCGGCTGGCGATGGATCTTTCTCATCAACGTTCCAGTCGGCGTCGTCACCGTCATCGCCGGCTGCTTCGTTTTCGCCGAGAGCCGCGACGACCGTCGGCCCTCCCTCAACCTACGCGGCGCGGTCCTGCTCGTCCTTTCGCTGGCGTGCGGAATGCTCGCGATCACCCGCTTCGCCGAGGGCGGGCACAAAGATGAGGGAACATTTCTGCTGGTGGCGGCTGCCACCGCCTTGGTGGCGTTCATCATGGTGGAGCGCCGTCACAACACGCCGATCTTCGATCCACGACTCATCCGCAGGGCCAACGTGGTGGCTGCAAACGCGCTTCTTGCCGTGAATGCAGGGATGCTCGGAGGCACTCTGTTCTTTACGACGCTCTATCTGCAGCTGGTTCTCGGTTACTCACCTATGGAGGTGGGGTTCGCGTTTGCCCCCATCACGCTACTTATTCTCATCATTTCGCCACGGGCCGGCGCTCTCATCACCCGATATGGCGCCCGCCTACTCGTGCTGATCGGGTTCTGCCTGCTCGCTGGTGGCATGCTCCTACTCGCCCGAGTCCCGACGAACGGCAGCTACCTTCGAGACGTACTACCGCCGCTGTTTCTTCTCGCCATTGGCAGCGGCCTGTCATATGCCCCCACGTTTGCTGCAGGCACGGCCGGCGTTCCGAACCACGACCAGGGCCTGGCATCCGGACTACTCAACTCCGCACAAGAACTCGGCACAGCAGTTGGTGTCGCGGTCCTTGGCGCACTGGCTGCTGCATCGACCGTCGACACCACCGTGAACTCACTCGCTGCGGGTTACCGCACCGGACTCCTCACCGCCGCAGGTGCTTTGGTCGTCAGCCTTCTGCTCATCCGACAGGTTCCCGGCACGGGCGAATCCAGCTAGTGCTGTGACCGCATAGGTTCGTCAGGTTGGGCGTTGGGGCAGTTGGATGGGCGGTGGCATCCGTTCGACCGCGGGAGGTGTGGTGGCTGAGCTTGTGCGGGTGCGCAGACTGACCGACCAGGAGGGCCAGAAACTGCGGCAGATCAAGTGCCTGGGCAGCACCAACTCGGTGCGCTACAAACGGGTGATGATGCTGCTCGCGTCCGCCGGCGGGGAACTGGACGCCGCACACCTACCTGCGCGGGCTCAACGCCAACGCCCTCCACCCCGACGTCCTGGCCGCCATGCGCCGAGAACGCGCCCGCATCCGCAGCGAGCAGGGCATCCGCTGGGGCGGACGTGCCAGTTCCCTGGAGACGTGAATGAACGACAGCCGGCACAGCCCAGTCTCACGGCACGAACCGCAAGGAGGGCTCTGCATGGATCACCAGGACGTTGACGCCGCCGTTGCAGAGATGCTGCAGGTGCTGAGCCCTCATACCGCCGAGGACTGGACGGTGCCAGCGGGATCCGCTTGAATGGACCTGCTGGCAAACAGCAGCGCACATCAGCCACGACCTGCTGGCCTACGCAGGGCAGCTGGCAGCACAGCCCACCGACGCCTACCTTCCGTTCGACCTGAACGTCCGCCCCCACGCCTCACCGGCTGAGGTACTCCAGGCCGTCACCGCCTGCGGCGGGCTGCTCAGCAGCGTGTTGGCCACAGCCAGCCCGGCCTTGCGTGCCTGGCACTGGGGTCCGTGTGACCCCGCTGGGTTCGCAGCGATGGGCGTCGCCGAAGCCCTGCTGCACACCCACGACATCACGCAGGGATTGTCCGTGGACTGGCTACCACCGGCACCGCTGAGCGCAGCCGTACTCAACCGGCTCTTCCCCGCCGCGCCATCCGGAGACCCTGCCCAGGTGCTTCTTTGGTGCACCGGCCGCGGGGAGCTCGTCGGCTTCCCTCGCCAAACTTCATGGAGGTGGGAAGCAGCACGGTCGGACTGATCGAGCTGACCCGGGCGAACAGATCGAGCGCAGGAAGTGACAGTTGTGCGGCAACTACAGAGCGTAACCGCCGGCGTCCGACATGAATGCGCCCCGCTCCACATGGGGAGAAGGAGAAGTTGAAGTACTTCACCACGTCGTTGTTTTCGAGCCTGAACGCCACCCTGAACTTGTTGTTCGCGGTCGAGTCGCACATTCCGACACTGCCGTGCAGGTAAGACTCAGTGCCCGCGCCGTACCAGCGGTCGGTCCCCACCTGGGTCCCCTTGACTACTCGGGATCTGGACGAGCGTCCTCTTGAAGTCGAACTCCTTCCCGTTGTTGCACCGGTAATACGCGGCGTCCCCCTTCGCGGCGGGCACCGGGCAGCAGGCCGCGCTGTTCGCAGTAGCGCAACGCTGAGGCGCGGCTTCAGGGGATGTCGTCGGATTCTGCGCGGTCCATAGCCTCGGGCGGGGCGGTGCGGGCTCGGCCGAACGTACGGCGATAGTCGTTGGGTGCGACCCCGATGGTGCGGTGAAAGTGATGGCGCAGCAGGGCCGCCGAGCCGAATCCGCACTGCGTGGCGACCTCCTCGATGGTGAGTTCGGACTCTTCGAGGAGATGCCGGGCGTGGAGCACTCGCTGGGTGGACAGCCAGCGGTTCGGTGTTGTCCCGGTCTCGGCGAGGAACCTGCGGGCGAAGGTGCGTTCGGACATCTTGGCCCGGCGGGCCAGCGTGGCGACGGTGTGCTCGGCGGCGATGTTCTCGCGCATGAAGGTGAGAAGTGGCCCGAGGCTGTCCGCTGCACACTGTGGGATGGGTAGCTCGATGTACTGGCGTTGTCCTCCGTCGCGTTGGGGTGGCACCACCATCCGGCGGGCGATGGTGGTGGCGGGACCTGACCCGAGTTCGCGGCGGACCAGGTGCAGGCAGGCGTCGATCCCTGCTGCGGTCCCTGCGCTGGTGATGATGTTGCCGTCCTCGACGAACAGGACGTCCGGGTCGAGTCGGGCGTTGGGGAAGCGGGCGGCGAACGCGTCGGCGTAGTACCAGTGGGTCGCACACCGCCGGCCATCGAGCAGCCCGCTGGCGCCGAGTACGAACGCACCGCTGCAGACCGACAGCAGGATGGATCCGGCATCAGCGGCGGAGCGTAGGGCGTCGAGGACTGCCGAGGGGTACTCGTCGCGGACCTTGGCCGCCGGAACGGCAACGACATCGGCACCGCTGAGGGCGTCCAGCCCCGCCTCGGGGATGACCTGGACACCGATGCTGCTCCGCAACGGCTCACCCGGCCGCTCTCCACATACCCGAAACTCCATCGGCGGCACGCCCTCGTCGGTCCGGTCGATTCCGAAGACCTCGCACACGACACCGAACTCGAACGGTGCGAATTCCTCGATCAGCACGACGGCAACGGTGTTGAGCATGCCCGCGAGACTAGCTGGCAGGATATTGCGGCACAACGTCAGAGCTGCCACTGGTGGCGGGATTTAGCTGGGCGCAAGCTTCATGCCATGGATGTACTCCTCGCCATCGCCGCCATCGGATTGATCGTCGTCTGGCTTGCCCGCCGCGGCGCGGCCCAGACGGGTCCGCGCTCTCGCCTTGCCGGCAGCACCGACATCGTCGACCGAGACGCCGCTCGCGTGGTCGCCGACCTCCGCGCCCGTCAACAGGAGCGAGGCAACGCCCGCAGCTCCGCCGGCCCGCCTTTGTAGCGCACACGCAATGCGCAACCCGCCCGCGGAGTGTCCAGTGGTGCATGTCACACGACTGTTCACGTTGCCTTGCCGTTGCGAGTACGCAATACTTGTGCCGCGCACGCACTAACCAGGACGATCGCCCGCGACGAGGACGTCGGATCATTCGCGCCTCCTGGCTCACGTTCGCACCACCCACGTGCTCCAGAGAGGACGATCAATGATCACGTCTGCCCAGGCTGCCAGGTTGCTGGATCGTGACATCCAGCCGGTCTACGGCCCGGAGGCGAGGGAGCTGCTCCAGGATCAGACCGTTCTGGTGACCGGTGCCGGTGGCTCCATTGGGAGCGAGATCGCTCGGCAGGCCCTGCAGCTCGGGGCCGGATGCGTCTACTTCCTCGATCAGGACGAGTACGCGTTGCACAGCCTCCAGCTCGACCTGTACGGCGTCGGGTTGCTCGATGACGAGAGGTTCGTCCTGTGTGACATCCGTGACCGGCACAGCGTCGACCGGATCTTCGCCGAGGCGAAGCCGTCGATCGTGTACCACGCCGCCGCGCACAAGCACCTGCCCCTGCTAGAGAGGTCGCCGGCCGCCGCGGTCCAGACCAACGTGCTCGGAACTCGGACGATCGCCCGCGCCTGCATCGAGAACGGCGTACAGCGGTTCATCAACATCTCCACTGACAAGGCGGCTGATCCGAGCTCGGTGCTCGGGATGACGAAGCGGCTCGCCGAGCTCGTCACCTCGTCCGTGGCTGGCCTGGGAACGCGGGTCGCGTCGGTTCGGTTCGGCAACGTGCTCGGAAGTCGAGGCTCGCTCTTTCCCACGCTGGCGTGGCAGATCGCCTCGGGCCGGACGGTGAAGGTGACCCACCCCGACGTGTCGCGGTACTTCATGACGATTCCCGAGGCAGCCGGCCTGGTGATGGAGGCGTCGGTCCTCGCCAGTAGGGGCGAGACCTACGTACTGGACATGGGGCCGAGCATCAAGGTTCTCGATCTCATCGAGCGGTACGTGGCGCTGGTCGGCGCCCATGACCTCTCCATCGAGTTCACCGGGCTTCGGCCGGGCGAGAAGCTCCACGAGGACCTGTTCGACCCGTCCGAAGTTCGTACGGACACCGCTCATCCGCGGATCTGGCAGGTCAACGCCGACCAGGCCGGATCGGTGTCCCCGCAGGCAATCCATGACCTCTGCACGGACGCGCTCGCCGGCGTCTCGCCGGGGCGGCTCAGGATCCTCCTGGCCGATCTGGTGACCCCGGTGTCGAACGTGCTCGCACCTCAGGAGTTGACCCGATGGGCTGGCTGATCATCCTGGCGGCGGTGGTCCTTCTGCCGCTGCTGGCGGTCGCGGTCGACGCGATCGCTGGACTCAGATCTCGCAACAAGGAGTACGAATTCGGCGACGTGCGGAGCTCGGACTTCGAGGTCCTGGTCCCGATCTACGGCAGCGTCACCTATCTCGAGAACATCGACTACCTGTCCCAGTACGGCGGAAAGGTGCTGCTCTGCACGACCGCCGGTGAGACACAGCAGTTCTACGACGAGCTCTACCGCATCTGCTTCCAGAACAACTTCCGGCTGTTCGTCGCGACCTTCGGCCGCACGGACAACGTCCACAAGCGTTCGACTTCTGGCACCATCAGGGACCGGCTGATCCGGGACGCGCTCCCGCTCGTTCAGGCGTCCTACGTCGTTCCGGTCGACGCCGACACCACCACGACAGCGCCGCTGGACGCACTCGTCGGTGAGCTGGAACGGAAGGGATACGACCTCGCCTCCGTTCGGCTGGTGCCGCAGAACACCGACACCTTGCTCGCGCGGCTGCAGGGATACGAGTACCGGTTGGCGATGCAGTTCCGGTTCCTGGCCACCTGGTTGGTCTCCGGTGCCTGCCACGTTGCGCGCACAGCCGTACTCACCGATGTCATGAACCGCCACTCCCTGTTCTTCCAGGGCAACGACGTCGAGATCGGCTTGATCGCACGACTGCGCGGCTACCGTGTCGGCCACATCCCCTTCGAGGTGCCGACCGTCGTGCCGGCCTCGTTCAAGGCCTGGGTCCGGCAAAGGTTGGCGTGGGCCGGTGGGGAGTTCAGGCTGTTCGTGGTCAACTTCCGCTACGTCGTACGCCACCCCTTCCTCTGGATCTATGGCGGGCTGGTCACCATCGCGCTGTTCCCGATGCGGTGGCTCGCGTTCGCCGGCCCTGGCGAGAAAGTGCTCTACTGCACCGGCCTGGTCGCGACGCTGGCCTTGTATGTCGCGCTCGTCCTGCGCCTTCACTGGCGGAACCGCAGTTGGAGCCTGATGGTGATGCCGCTCTACATGCTGGCCACCAGCATGATCATGACGCCGCTCGGCATCGCTTGGTACTGCTGGATGGCATGGAAGGACCGGAACGCCGGAGTCATCCATCCAGACCGGGTGCGGCCTCAGTCCGAGATTCCGTCTCCACGGCCTGAACCCGCGCATGCGTGGGTACGGCACTACATCTAGGGCGACGCCGGCCCAACCCCGTACCGGCGGAGGCACCTTTCGTACTCCCCGCCGTAAAGCGCGGGTCTCGCTCTGATCTCATCAGGAGTTGTCACATGCGACGGATCGTCCTCATGCTTTGCGCTCTCGCGCTTGCCGGCTGCGGGCTTGACCCCACCGGGTCGAGTCCACCGGTCGAGCCGCACACCGCGTCGTCCGCCGCATCGCAGAAGCCGACCGCCAGTGCCGAACCGACCATGACCCCGACGCAGGGCCCGACATCACGTGCGGCAGCAGGAGCCGGGCAGGGGGAGCGGTCCGGCTGGTCGCAGGTCGTCGACATCGTTGACGGAGACACGATCAAGGTCAGCGCAGGTGGGGCGATCGAGACCGTCCGGCTGATCGGCCTCGACACGCCCGAGACAAGGCATCCCGACAAGCCGGTCCAATGCTTCGGACCGGAGGCCACCTCCCACGCGCGTGATCTTCTCGAGGGCGAACAGGTCCGGCTCGAGACAGATGCCACCCAAGGGCGGCTGGACAGGTACGGACGCACACTTGCATACCTGTGGCTGCGCGACGGGCGAATGATCAACGAAATCATGATCTTCGACGGATACGGTCGCGAATACACCTACGACAAGCCATACCGCTACCAGTCAAGACTTCAGGCCGCCGAACGTGCCGCACGAAAGTCGATGACAGGACTGTGGAAGGCGTGCCAGGCCAGCCCCAAGCCGCCTGCTCCGGAACCGCCTGCTCCGGAACCGGCAGCTCCGAAGCCAGTGCCCGCACAGTCGGTCGACAAGCGCTACGACACCTGTGCCGAAGCGAACGACGCGGGCCTCGGGCCCTACGTGCGAGGTCACGACCCCGAGTACGACTGGTACCGCGACGCCGACAGCGACGGCATCGTCTGCGAGACCTGACCAGGCGAGGCTCTTGGCGGTCAGAATCCGCGCCGGTTGCCGTTCGAACTGCGGACATACGGCGGTTCCAGGATCTCGCGCTGGCGTGGTGTGCAGTTCTTCACCATGTCGTCTGGCCAGCCGTCCTCGAAGGCGCCCCACGTCGAGTTGCCGGGGGAGAACTTGTACAGCAGGGAGATCCTCGGATGTGACCCGGTCCACGGGGCGGAGCCGTGACACATGGCCTCGGTGAAGATGAGGGCGTCGCCGGCCCGCATGGGCACGGTCACCGTGTGCGAGCTGTCTGTCCAGTCGACGATCTGGCTCGGCGAGGGGAACGCGGACTTGTGACTGCCCGGCACACAGGCGAAGCCGCCGTCGCCGGGTCCGCAGTCGGTGAGCGCGAATGTCACGACGGTGAGGCCGCAGGAGATCCTGCCGTTCTGCACGTGGTAGTAGCCGTGTGGGGTGAACGGCTCTCCGCCGTGATGTAACCGCTGCGCTTCGCCACCGGTCGACTTGAAGATCGGATACACGTGGTCCAGGCGAAAGTGTGGGCCGAGCCATTCGGACAGGTACGGCTCGATGCGTGGGTGGTCGATCAGGTCCCAGAAGTCGCGTCCGAGCGAGAGGATGTCGCCCTGGTGCGAGGTCTGTCCTGGCGCCGAGGTGTCCCACCATCCGGTCTGCTCCAGTAGCCGTCGCAGCTCGGCCACAGTGGCCGGGTCCAGGACCTGGGGCAGCACGAGGTAGCCCTGGCAGTCGAACAGATAACGGTCCATCTCCGAGACACTCATCGGCAAAACCCAGCTCCTTCGGCGAGGTCCGACGGCAACGCCGTCCACTCTCCGCGACGCTCACGCACGGGGTCAAGCGATCGGGGCAGGCACACCGGGTGCGCGGCCCATGCCCGTGGCCAGACTGGCCGATCCTGGCAATGTCGACGTGGCGTCGTCGAGCCGGTGCGGTATCACCGGGACGGCATCGCGACCGGAGCTCGACCGACGCTCGGTCGGAGTTCGCCATCAAGCACGTCGGATCCCCTGCTGTTGATCGACAGCCATGGCCACGGGTTCAGGTCAGGCCAGGTGGCGAGGTGGACGAGACGACGGCGCTCGGGCGAGGCTTTTCTTCGCAAGAGCGATGAGAATTGCCGCCGAGCCAGGTCATATACGTCAGACTGGCGGACACTCGCGGCCCGCGTCGATGTCTGGCGGGCGAGAAAGGGGAGACGAATGGCCGGCGTACGGCTCCTGGTTGGCACACGTAAGGGTGCATTTGTCCTGACCTCGGACGGCAAGCGGCAGGACTGGCAGGTCGCCGGGCCGCACTTCGGCGGGTGGGAGGTCTATCACGTCAAGGGCTCACCCGCAGACCCCGACCGGTTGTACGCCGCACAGAGCGGCGGGTGGTTCGGTCAGGTGATCCAGCGTTCCGACGACGGAGGCGCCACGTGGACGCCGGTCGGAAACGACTTCACCTACGACGGCGTGCCCGGCACCCACCAGTGGTACGACGGCACTCCTCACCCGTGGGAGTTCGCGCGCGTCTGGCACTTCGAACCCTCGCTGTCAGATCCCGACTCCGTCTACGCCGGTGTCGAGGACGCCGCTCTGTTCCGTACGACCGACGGCGGCCAGACCTGGCACGAGCTCCCCGGTCTACGCGAACACGGCTCGGGGCCCTCCTGGCAGCCGGGAGCCGGCGGGATGTGCCTGCACACGATCCTTCTCCATCCGAGCGATCCCGAACGCATCTTCGTCGCGATCTCCGCGGCCGGTGCGTTCCGCACCGATGACGCCGGCAAGACATGGCTGCCGATCAACCGCGGCCTGAAGTCCGAAGGAATCCCCGACCCCGAAGCCGAGGTCGGTCACTGCGTCCACCGACTCGCGATGCATCCCTCCCGCCCCGACGTGCTCTTCATGCAGAAGCACTGGGATGTCATGCGCAGCGACGACGCCGGTGCCACCTGGCACGAAATCAGCGGCAACCTGCCGACCGACTTCGGGTTCCCGATCGGCGTGCACGCACACGAACCCGACACGATCTACGTCGTCCCGATCAAGAGCGACTCCGAGCACTACCCGCCCGAGGGGAAGCTTCGTGTCTACCGCAGCCGTTCCGGCGGGGACGACTGGGAACCACTGACGCAGGGCCTGCCCCAGAGCAACTGCTATGTCAACGTTCTTCGGGACGCGATGGCCATCGACACGCTCGACTCCTGCGGTGTGTACTTCGGGACCACAGGCGGACAGGTCTACGGCTCGGCCGACGCCGGAGACAGCTGGATGCCCATTGTCCGGGACCTGCCGGCCGTCTTGTCGGTCGAGGTCCAGACACTGCCATGATCCGCGTCGTACTCCCTGCCCACCTTCGCACTCTCGCGAAGGTGGGACACGAGGTCGAGCTGCCGCTCGACGGTCAGGCCACCACCCAGCGCATGGTTCTCGACGCGCTCGAGGCACGCTATCCGACGTTGCGTGGGACGATCCGGGACCCGGCGACCGGCAAACGCCGTGCGTTCGTACGCTTCTTCGCCTGCAGGCAGGACCTCTCGCACGAGCATCCCGATACCCCTCTGCCCGACGCAGTGATCCAGGGAGCCGAGCCATTCCTGGTCATCGGCGCCATGGCGGGCGGGTAGCCGGCAGTTCGGCATGTCGGCGGGCCGACTCGGCGATGCCCTCAGGCGACATCCCGTAGGGTCGCGGTCTTCGCCGACCACGAAGTGTCCATCAGGACGGGCGAGGGGCGCGCCGGTCCTTTCGCTGGGCGAGCTCTTCATCGTCGACCAGGGTGAGCATCGGCTTGCCGGGTTCGCACAGCATCGTGACGGTGAAACGGAGCGGGATGTCGTCGCGGTTGTTGCCGTCCTGGTAGTGGATGACGTCGCCTCCCGGCTCCCAGAACGCCTCACCGGCGGGTACGACGCGCTCCGGATGCCCTTCGACCTCCAGGAGCATCTCGCCTTCCAGCACGTAGCCGAACGCGGGGCCAGAGTGCCGGTGCGGCGGCGTACCAGGGTCGCCGGGCGGGAACTCTACGACCACCGTCATCGCATGTGCTCCCGTCGGGATGAAGGGCGGCTGGGCCTCCTGCACGGTGGTGAATGCCGTCTGCCATGCGGTTGATCTGGGCTTCGACTCGGCCGTAGCAGGATCGGTGCGTGGCATGGGAGTACCTCCTTGATCGGATGGGTGTGGGTGGAGTGGGCGCGCTATCTGCCGGCCGCGGTCCGGCCCGGCCAGTCGGCATACTTGGTCTCTCCGAGCACAGCGTCGTCGCCCGGCACCAGGGTGTGT
Source organism: Actinopolymorpha sp. B17G11 (assembly GCF_040196095.1). Classification (NCBI taxonomy): domain Bacteria; kingdom Bacillati; phylum Actinomycetota; class Actinomycetes; order Propionibacteriales; family Actinopolymorphaceae; genus Actinopolymorpha; species Actinopolymorpha sp. B17G11. Next base: position 144,754 of record NZ_JBEFTW010000008.1, on the reverse strand, counting down.
TCGCCCGCCTTGGCACCGAAGTAGCGCGCGTCCGGGTCCGTGACCACCTGACGCGGATCACCCCAACCGGCCAGGGCGTCCCGGAAGAAATCGTCCATCCGGCTCTGCTCGGGCCCGGCAATCTCGACCCTGCCGTTCAACGGCGTTCCCAGCGCGACCATGGCCACCGCCTGGGCTACATCGTCGCCTGCGATGGGCTGGAAGAGTACGGGCGGCATTCGGACGGTCCCGTCCTCCGTGGCGGTGTCGGCCATGCGGCGAACGAACTCGAAGAACTGCGTCGCGCGCACAATCGAGTACGGGATCGACGAGTCCGCGATCAGCGTCTCCTGAGCGAGCTTCGCCCGGAAGTAGCCGCTGTCGGGTAGCTGCCCGGTCCCCACCACGGACAGCGCGACATGGTGGCCTACGTCGGTCGCTGCCTCCGCCGCGAGCAGGTTGCGGGTGGAGGTCTCGAAGAACTCCAGAACCGCGGTGGCTTCGAAGGACGGGGAGTTCGCCACGTCGATCGCCACGGCCGCGCCGGCCAGGGCTTCCGCCAGCCCTTCGCCGGTCAGGGTGTCGACGCCGGTGCTCGGCGCTGCCGCAACCACCTCGTGGCCGGACGCGCCAAGCTTGGTGACAAGCTTCGACCCGATGAGTCCAGTGCCGCCGATAACGACGATCTTCATCACACGCCTCCCCTTTCGAAAGGGGGGCACGGTGCAACGGAATGACACTGCCCACGTTACCGGGGGCTCTGTGCCGGCCGGATCGCCCGGAATCTGCGTAGACGGGTTGACCCGACCCGGATGAGATGTCCTACTATCTAAATTAGATAACAGGGTTTCATAATTGGTATGGAGTTCTCCTGACCACAGTGGATCCGGCCGGCGCGGCCGTGCGACAGGCCAACGCGGCGGCCTGTCTGGCAGTGCTGCGGGACCACGACGGCCCGCTCACCATTGCCGATCTCGCGGTCGCGACCGGGCTCGCGCGGCCGACCGTCGAAGCGGTGATCGGTGACCTGCTCGAGACGGGTCCGGTTCGGCCGGCTCGTCCGCGGCGCAGTCCGGGAGCCGGCCGTCCTGCGCGGGCGTACACCTTCACCGCCGGAGCCGGGCGGGTCGCCGGGATCGACATCGGTAGCGGCAGTGTCCGGGTCCGGATCGCCGATCTGGCCGGCGAGATCGTCGGCCGGGCGGAGGCGATCGTGCCTGCCGGAGTCGACGGCTCCGGTCGGCTCCGGGTCGTTAGCGGCACCGTCCGTCAGGCGATCCGCGCCTCGGGGGCAGACTCGGCCGACCTGCGCGCCGCTGGGCTCGGCGTACCAGGCATCCTTGATCACGACGGCCGGATCACCCAGAGCCTGGCGGTGCCCGACTGGGTCGGTGTCGACCCGGCCGACCGACTCTCGGCGTCCTGGGGCTGCCCGGTGCTGGTCGAGAACGACATCAAGCTGGCCGCCCTGGCCGAGCAGCGGCTCCGGGCCGAGCCGGGCGGCGCCGCCAGACCTGCATCCGGCGCCGCTACGGACAACGACCTGGTCTTCCTCCAGATCGGCCACCGGATTTCGGCGGCGTTGGTCATGAACGGCGCGATCCTGCAGGGCCGGCACCGGTTGGCCGGCGAGCTGGGCAGCCTCCGCGGCATGCGTTGGACCGAGTCCTCTCTTCGCGGCCGGCTGCGCTGGCGCACCGCACGTACCGGGCAGCAGGTGTTTGCCCGGGCCCGGGAGGGTGATCGGCGGGCCACGGCGGAGATCACCGACTTCTGTGCCGAGATCGCACCGAAGATCGCCATCATCGCGTTGACCGTCGACCCGGCGTTGATCGTCATCGGCGGCGGGCTGTCCCGGGCCGGCGACGACCTGATCGTCCCGTTGACCGAGGCCGTTCACCACATGTTGATGACCGACGGAAAGCCGGTGATCACCACCTCGCTGCTGAAGTCGAACGGCACCCTCTGCGGCGCCCTCGGCTCCACCTTCGAGACTCACTCGACCCAGATTCTCGGCGTTCCCCGCGTGCCGACTCGCTGGCATCGCTGGCCCGGCACCTTCGACGCACCCATCTCCGACGCACCCATCTCCGACGCACCCATCTCCGACGCACCCATCTCCGACGTACTCGTTTCCGGCGCCTCCACATCCGGCGCCTCCACACTCGACGTACCGCCCGTACCCATCCGATCGACGACTGTTTCTCACCGTTCAAAGAAGGGGACGTCCAGATGAAGTTCGGATTCAGCTCCTACAGCTTCCATCAGCGGCTCAGCACGGGGGCGATGACCCTGTTCGATGTGATCGACTGGGTGGCTGACAGCGAAGGCGAGCACCTCGAACTCGCCTCGATCTATTCGGGCGCGGACAGCCCGGTGCCCAATACCGACTCAGATCCCGCCTTCGTCGACAAAGTAGTCGAACACGCGGCCCACCGTGGGGTCACGCTGTCCAACATGGCGATCGGCGCGAGCTTCCTCGGTGACGACGCCGAGAACGCGGCCGAGGTGGAGCGGGTCAAGGCCCACGTCGATCTGGTCGAACGGCTGGGCATCGCGATGATGCGGCACGACGTGGTCCGCCATGGCGGGATCGAGGGTGACGACACGCCGGTGTTCGAGGCCGCACTGCCGAATATCGTCAAGGCCAGCAAGGAAATCGCGCAGTACGCGGCGACCAAGGGCGTCACGACCAGCCTGGAGAACCACGGCTTCTTCGTCCAGAGCAGCGACCGGGTGCGCCGGATCGTGCATGCCGTCGACGAGCCGAACTTCAAGACCACGTTGGACATCGGGAACTTCCTCTGCGTCGACGAGGATCCGAGCGTCGCAGTCCCGGCCAACCTGCCGTACGCCATGATCGTCCACTTCAAGGACTTCTACGTCCGGCCCGCCGACCGCAACCCAGGCGAGGGCTGGTTCCGCAGCAGGGGCGGCAAGTACCTCCGCGGCGCGATCGTCGGCAATGGCGACCTCGATACCTGGAGCGTCGCGAGATCGATCAAGGAGTCCGGCTACGACGGTTACGCCTCGATCGAGTTCGAGGGTCACGAGGACTGCCTGATCGGCTGCAGCCGCGGCATCGCCAACGCCAAGCGCATCTACGACGAAGCCTGATACCAGACACATCACTCGAGGAGACTCATGCAGCAGGTCAAGATCGGCGTTGTGGGCACCGGTGGCATCGCCGGTTGTCATCTCAAGGCCTACCAGGGCAACCCGCGCGCCGAGTTGCTCGCGGTCTGCGACATCAACGCCGACCGAGCCACCGCGGTGGCCAAACAGTGGGGAGCCGATCGTTCCTACAGCGACCCGGCGGACCTGTTCGCCGACCCTGACGTCGACGCGGTGAGCATCTGCACCTGGAACAACACCCATGCTGAGCTGGCCGCCGCCGCGGTCGAGGCCGGCAAGCACGTCCTGGTGGAGAAGCCGATGACCCGCACCTACGCCGAGGCGCAGAAGCTGGAGGACGTGGTGAACGCCCACGACCGGATCCTCCAGGTCGGCTTCGTACGCCGGCACTCCGCGAACTGCCGGGTGCTGAAGTCGTTCATCGACGCCGGCGACCTGGGTGATATCTACTACGCCAAGGCCAGCTGCACACGACGAGCGGGCAATCCGGGTGGCTGGTTCGCGGACAAGGCGATCTCCGGCGGTGGGCCATTGATCGACATCGGCGTGCACGTGATCGACCTGTGCTGGTACCTGATGGGGACGCCACGGGTGACCTCCGTCAGCGCCAACACCTACGAGAAGCTGGGCAACCGCTCCAACATCACCACCCTGCCGCGCTGGCAGGTGGCCGACTACGACCCGACGAAGAACAACGTCGAGGACATGGCCAATGCCCTGATCAGGTTCGACAACGGCGCATCGTTGATCATGGACACGTCGTTCTCGCTGCACGCGCCCGACGACTCGCTCGCGGTCTCGGTCTATGGCGACAAGGGCGGAGCGGACCTCGAGCCGAAGCTGCAGATCGCGTCCGAGAAGCACGAGACGATCCTGAAGGTGACGCCGCAGATCGGGTTCGACTCCTTCGACCTCGACGACGGCTTCTCCCACGAGATCGAGAACTTCGTGGCAGCCTGCCTGGGTGAGGCGGAGAGCATCGCACCGGTCTGGCAGGGTGCGGAAATGATGAAGATCCTGGACGGCGTCTACACCTCCGCCGCCCAGGGCAAGGAAGTCCAGGTCTAGGGCACGGTCAGCGCGAGGAGCTGAACAGATCGGGCTCGTCGGTGTCTGCCATGTGACCACCGCAGTCGAAGAACTCCCGCATCGTCTGCGGGTCGTTGATGAGGCCGCCGTGGACGGTCAGATCACTGTCGCGGAAGCGCTGAATGAGTTCGGCGTCCCACAGCCGCGGCGGGTAGTTCAGACCGTCCATGCCGGTCGCCTGCACGAAGGCGAGCGGATCTGCCAGGGGTTGGGTGACGATGGGCAGCACCACGATCGGCGCAGCCTCGTCGTGCCAGCGCGCCGAGGCCCGATGCCGCCTGGCCGCCAGCACCGAGTCCAGGCTGAAGCTCATCACCACGACCCGATCCGCCGCTGCGTGGCGGCACACCGTCTCGATCACGCGCTCGGCGACCCGATCGGCCCCGCTCGCCTTCAGCTCGATGTTCAGCCGGGCCCGGCCTTGGGTCAGCTCGAGCACCTCGTCGAGGGTCGGCACCCGTTCGCCGGCGAAATCGGCGCCGTACCACGAGCCGGCGTCCAGTGCCTGGACCTCGTCAGCGCTCAGCGACCGGACCGCGCCGGTGCCACTCGTCGTCCGATCGAGGTGCGAGTCGTGAATGACGACCAGCTGATCGTCGCTGGTCAGGTGCACGTCCAGCTCGAGCGCGGCAGCTCCCTTTGACAGGGCGGTCTGGAAGGCATTCACGGTGTTCTCCGGCGCCAACCGGCTCGCACCGCGGTGCGCTGCGACGACGCCTTCGGTGCGGGCAAGGGACGCACTGGATGCCGTGGCTGTCATGGTGACTCCTCGAGGACCGGGGGCGGCAGGCCGAGAGCCTATCGGCCGCTCCGACGCCGGCTTGCTTGTCTCCGCGCCAGGTCCCGCCTGCGCGACGCGCGCGCAGGCACGCGTGCGCAGCCCCGGCACCGGCGTCTCGGCGTACGCAGGAAGAAATGTGGTTTCGCTCCACTGCGGGCACTGGTAGTGTCTCGTGGCTCGTCGTACGACAGTAGTGTCGGAGAGTAGGGACCGAACCGAGCCGGTTGCGCCGCCGTCTTCGAAGGCGGCCCTGGAGCGAGGGCCCGCGCCAACTGCTGGCGAGCTGCCTGACAACCACAGTGGAGGCCTCCGTCATGCCCTCTACCCACCCCAGTCCCGCCGCCCATTCGCCCGGCGAGTCCGCGATCGATGCCGGAGACGATCCAGAACTCACCGCGGAGCGTGGGCACCTCGCAGCCGCTCGCGCCGCACTGGAACGCATGCACGCCGAGGTCGGTGAGACCGAAACGCCGATGATCGTGAATTCCGGCACGGACAGCTACTGGGACAACAAGTTCTATCAATGGACGCGAGAACACCGCGCCGAGGTCTTGCTGGACCAGCCGCGGATCCCGCTGTTCTTCGGGCGGCTGGACTGTGAGCCGGGCGCGGTGTTCGACCGCGTGGAGCGTGGGGCCGGATCCGGGTCTGCGGCCGGTCGCGACGTCGACCGGATCTACATCGGCCGGCGGCACATCCGCGAGCCGGACGGTACGCCGCTGGTGATCGACTGGCGGGCGCCGGTCGCCGTACCTTTCTACCGGGCCGGGCCAGCCGATCCTCAACGCGTCCTGGTGCGCCGCCGCCACGGCTTCTCCCACGAACCCGGGCCGAGCGGATACGTCGAGTTGACGGCGTACGAAGACGAGCGGGTGAGCGGCGCCTCGATTGCTGCCACGGAAGGCTTCTCGCACCTGGTGACGGCGGAGATCGAGCGGCCACGGTCCGGTCCGATGCGCGACATCGTGGCGACGATCCAGGCCGACCAGGACGTCCTGGTCCGGGCGCCGCTGGACACCACGATCTGCGTGCAGGGGGCACCCGGCACCGGCAAGACCGCGGTCGGTCTGCACCGGGTCGCCTATCTGCTGTACGCCGAACGAACCCGGCTGGCCCGGGACGGCGGAGTCGCCATCGTCGGTCCGAACCGCTCGTTCCTGGCCTACATCAGGCATGTCCTGCCGGCGCTCGGAGAGGTCTTCGTCCAACAGCTCACGTTCTCGGATCTGATCCGGCGCTACTTCCCCGACCACGCGATGGCGGCTGAGGAGGAGTCGGCCGCGACGGTCACGGTGAAAGGCGACGCCCGGATGGCAGCAGTCCTGCGGCGCGCGTTGTGGTCCGGTGCCCGGGTCGGCGAGGAGGTGGAGGCGCTGGTCTACAGCAAGGGAGCGAGTCGCTTCCGGGTACCTGACTACGAGGTGCGCGAGATCGTCGCGGGCGTCCTCGAGACCGCCACCCGGTACGCCGCCGGCCGCACCACCCTCGCGCAGCGCCTTGCTCACGTGGTGCTGGTGCGCATGGAGCAGCGCGGTGGGACGCCCGACGATAGGACCCAGAACGCGGTGGCCAGGTCGGCTCCCGTCAAACGGATCCTCAGTCAGGTGTGGCCGCAGCGTACGCCGGAACAGGTGCTGCACCGGCTCCTGTCCGACGCCGGGTTCCTCGCCGACATGGCCGGCGACGAGCTCACGGCCGAGGAACGAAAAGCCCTGCTCTGGCCGAAGCCCTACCGGTCGGTGAAGTCCGCGCGCTGGTCCGAAGCAGACCTCGTACTCCTGGACGAGCTCGGGGAGCTGCTCGAGAGTGGTCCCCGCCGCGGCCACCTGGTGGTCGACGAGGCGCAGGACCTCTCCTCGATGCAGCTCCGCGCACTGGGCCGGCGCTGTCGTACGGCGACCGTGCTGGGCGACCTCGCCCAGGCCACGACGCCGTACGCCTCGACCTCCTGGCGGAGCGTGCTGGACCACCTGGGGGCGGGCGAGTCCGCCGAGCTGGTGGAGTTGACCCGCGGCTTTCGGGTCCCGGCCGCGATCATCTCCTACGCCGCCAACCTGCTGCCCGCACTGCAGCCAGACCTGGCCGAGCCGGTAAGCCTCCGGCGTGCGACGGGCGCACTGGAGGTCACCGCGGTCGACGGGCACGAGGTGAGCGTCGAGGACATTGTCCAAGCCTGCTTGCGGATCGACGAACAGGGTGGGCGCGCGGGCTCGATCGGCATCATCGCCGCCGATGCGGAGATCGAGCAGGTCTTCGACCAGCTCGCTGTCGGTTCCGCCCGATCTCGCTTGGACAGCGTCGGGTTGGCCCCCGGCATGCTCGGCCGCACCGAGAACGCGTTGGAACACTTCCGGCTGGTGTGCGTGCCGGCCTCACTGGCGAAGGGCCTGGAGTTCGACGGCGTCGTCGCGGTCGAACCCGCCCGCATCGTCGACGCCGAACCACGTGGGTTGAACCGGCTGTACGTCGTGCTCACCCGCGCGGTGTCCGCCCTCGTCGTGCTGCACGCCCGGCCGTTGCCGGCCGAACTCGTCGGGTAGGCGGGTGGCGCTCTATGTGGCCTCGTCGGGACCGGTCCCACTGACGAGGCCGTTCCACGACCATTGCGGGATGCGCAGCCCGTCCGGGACGTCATCGGCGGAACGGTGGAAGCGGGACATCGTGGTGGTCGTCGCCCACGCGAAGTAGTCGTGCAGCACCTGTCGGAGCCGGTCGTCGCTGGCGAGACCGACATCGGAGAGTGCCTGATCGAAGCAGGCGATCGCTCGGCGGTCCATCTCCTCGTGGGGACCGTTGCCGCTGTGGGTCCGCACCACCGAGGTCTCGTCGCCGTAGGAGTCGGAGTAGGTCGTCGGGCCGCCGAGTGCCTCAGCCCAGTAGGCGGCGAGCCGCCGGCTGTGGTCGGGGTGGAACCCGTGGCTGAACGCATGGCTGACCACGTCGTCGGCCATCACCCTGGCATGCCATGCGCGGGCCAGGCGGAGCATACCGTCGGCACCGCCCGCGGCCTCGTACACCGTCCGCATGGCCCACACTATGGCACGCCGAGTGGACAGAAGCGTGAAAAGTCGGTTGCTGATCTTGGTGGCTGTGCTAGGGTGCCAGCCGTATCCGATCGCGTCACCGGACGCGATCGCCGCCCCTCGTTCCTGGCGGCCATACACCCTCACTGAGAGAGGTATGGCATGCCACGGGTCGCGGCCTTCCCGCTCATTCGTCGTTACGCGTTGCACGCGCAGTACCTGTGGGCCTGTGGCCCGGGGCTCTGCCTGCTGTGCGTACTCCTCACGTTGGTCTCTGCCGGAGCGAGTGCGGCATCGCTCGTCACCACCGGCCGGTTGATCTCCGCGTTGTCGGGCCGGGAGTCGAGCGCCATCGCGTGGACGATCGCCACCGCTGTGTCACTACTCCTGGTCCCGATCGCGTCGTCGATCCTGGCGTTCACGAGCCGGCTGCTCTCTACCCGCTTCACGGTGATGCTGTGCGACTCCACCATGGAAGTGGGCCTCCATCCGTACGGCATCGCGCATCTCGAAGGCCCGCGCACGACCGGTGAGCTCGAGACGGTCGGCGAGGCTCCGCGGGACTGGCTGTTCCAGGCGGGCATCGACGCCGCCTGGACCCTGCTCGCCCTCCGGCTCGGCGGGATCGGAGCGTTCGTCGTCCTGGCGACCTGGTCGTGGTGGGCACCGTGCCTGTTGGCGGGCACGTGGCTGCTCTACTCGCGCGCGTTCAGCCGATGGAGCAGCACGATCTTCGACGGCCTGCTCGAACTCACCGGCAACGACCGCAGGCGTGCGTCGTACCTACGAGATCTGCTGATCGGTACGGATGCGGCGAAGGAGGTCAGGCTGTTCGGCCTCACCGGCCTTCTGGTCACCCGTCACGTCACAGCGTGGAACAACGCCCAACACCTCGTCTGGGCCAACCGGAACAGTTCGGTCAAGGCCACGTTGCTGGTCCTCGTCGCACCCATGGCCGCGGGCGCGACGATCCTGGTCGCCCTGATAGTCGACGTCGAACGCGGCGTTGTCGGTGCCGGTCTGTTGGTCACCCTGCTGCAGGCCGTGTCGGCGATGGCGGCGTTCGGCCCGCACACCGATCCACAGACCGCACTGGCCCACACCATGTCGCGGATCAGCGTGCTCGATCGGATCCGGAGCGAGCAGGGTCTGCCGCACCTACCCCGGCCGGCCCGCCGGCCGACCACCACCGCGCCGAGAGAGCAGCCGGAGGAGCCGGACCCCGCGGCCATCAGGCTCGTCGACGTCGGGTTCACCTATCCGTCGGCGGAGCGGCCGACGCTGAACGGGCTGAACCTGGAGGTTCCGGCCGGCCAGTCACTCGCGCTGGTCGGTGTCAACGGCGCCGGCAAGTCGACACTGATCAAGCTCCTCTGCGGGCTGTACCGGCCGGACGGCGGCTCGATCCGCGTCGACGGTGGCGATCCCGGCACGGACGAAGCAGCCCGCAGACGGCTCGCGGTGATCTTTCAGGACTTCGTTCGCTACCACCTGCCGTTGCGGGACAACGTCGGCGTCGACCTGGGTCTGCAGGTTGTGGAGCGCGCGCTGCGTGACGCCGGTGGCGACGAGATCGTGGAGCGACTCGAGGACGGCATCGAGACCGTGCTGTCGGCGGAGTACGACGGCGGAACGGACCTGTCCGGCGGGCAGTGGCAGCGGATCGCCCTGGCCCGGGCGCTCGCGGCACTCGGTACGGGCGCCGGAGCGCTGGTCCTGGACGAGCCGACCGCGGCGCTCGACATCCGGGCCGAGGCCGCATTGTTCGACCGCTTCCTGGCAGTAGCGCGCGGCGCCACCACGATGCTGGTGAGCCACCGACTGTCCAGTGTCCGGCGTGCGGAACGGATCGTCGTGCTCGCGGACACCGGGGCCGGCGCTCGCATCGTCGAGGACGGCGACCACGCCGAACTGTTGCGCGCGAACGGGTTGTACGCGGAGCTTTTCACGTTGCAGGCTTCGAGGTTCGCGGGGCAGGAGGTGTCCCGGTGATCAGGGTCGCGCGTGCTCTGTGGCTCGTCGTGTCCACCTCGGTCCGGGTCGACCCGTGGCGGTCCGTGCTCTGTCTGACGGAGTCGACGGGCGTTCTGATGGACGTGCTCCAGCCGTTGTTCCTCGCCTGGCTGGTGAGCGGAGCGGTCGATCGTGACCTGCGGCAGATGACGTGGGCCGCGGGTGCGTTCCTCGGCTCGGTCGCGGCTGACAAGGCACTCTGCATGATCGGCGTCAACGCGCGGATCCGGCAGCTGGAACGGGTCAGTCACGTGTTCGGAGCCCGCGTCGCCGAGATCACGGCCCGGATACCGACGCTCGACCATCTCGAGTCGCCGCGTTATCTCGACCAGGCACAGATGCTGCGGGAACGCAGCGGCAGCCTCGGTGTCGCGCTCAACACCCTGCTCAACACGTTCAACGACGTGGTCCGGGTCGGCGGGACGCTGGCACTTGCCGCTACGGCGGACTGGCGAATGCTGCTGGTGGCCACGGCAGGGCTACCGGTGCTGCTCGCGACCCGGTGGTTCGTCGCCTGGCAGGCAACGGCCGAGGCGGAGTCCGCGCAGCCGGGGCGGTTGACGTTCCATCTGCTCGGTCTCGGGCGGGACGCGGTGGCGGGCGCGGAGGTACGGGTCTTCGGCCTCGGCGGGTTCCTGCGTGAACGGCTCCGGCTCGCGGTGGTGGCGTGGCGCCAGCCGTTCGTCGTCCTCGCCCGCCGGATGACGCTGGTCGAGACGTTGTGCAACGCGGTCTTCTTCGGCGTGGCCGGAGCCGTGCTGCTGTGGATGGTCGGTGACGTGCTCGCCGGAACGGTCCGACTCGACTCGTTCGTCCTCGCCATGCTGCTGGTCAACCGGCTCCAGTCAGGCAGCCGCGACCTTCAGGAGGCCGCCCGCACGGCCGTCGACATGATCCGGACCACGATGCGGCTGCTCTGGCTGCTCGACTACGCGAAGGAGGTGGAACGCGTCCACACCGGCACCCTCGAGCCCGGGCCCACACTCTCGCGAGGAATCGAGCTGGACGGCGTCACCTACCGCTACGCACCGCGTGATCGGCCCGCCCTCGACCAGGTGTCCCTGCAGCTTCCCGCCGGCTCCATCGTCGCCCTGGTCGGTGAGAACGGCGCCGGGAAGACCACGTTGGTCAAGCTTCTCGCGGGCATGTACCAACCCACCACGGGGCGCATTCTCGTCGACGGCGTCGACCTGAACCGGCTCGACGTCACGGCCTGGCGTCGCCGACTCTCGGGGGCGTTCCAGGACTACCTGAGGCCGGAGTTCCTCGCGGCCGAGGCGGTCGGGATCGGCGACCTCGACCACCTGAGCAACCGACGCCGGCTGCGTACGGCCGTGGAGGACGGCGCCGCTGGCGCCGTCATCGCCCAGCTGCCGGGCGGTCTGGACACCCAGCTCGGCTCGGCCTGGCCCGGTGGAGTCGGACTCTCCGGCGGTCAGTGGCAGCGACTCGCGCTCGCCCGGGGGATGATGCGCGATCATCCACTGCTGCTCGTCCTGGACGAACCCACCGCCGCGCTCGACGCCACCACCGAGCACGCTCTGTTCGAACGGTACGCCGCGGCTGCGAAAGCCGGCCGTGCATCTGGGACGGTCACGGTGGTGGTCACACACCGGTTCTCGACGGTCTCGGCGGCAGACCTCATCGTGGTCCTCGATCACGGCAGGGTTGTCGAGATCGGCAGCCATGCCGAACTGCTCGAGGCCGACGGTCACTACGCGGAGCTCTACCGGCTCCAGGCGCGCGGTTACGCATGACGGCCCGTCACGACACCGTGAGGCCACCGGGGAGGTTGCGGTCCTCCCCGGTGATCCCCTGGCGGCGTCGTGTCACCGAGCCGTCTTGCCTTGTCAGCCCTCTGCTGCGGTCCGGATGGGGCTACCGCGACGGGCGTAGGAATCGTGGCGGGGTGAAGCGGGTGAACGCGGGCGGCGCCGTTCGGTCCTGGCCGGTGATGATGTCGAGCACGAGCTGGTAGTCGGGTCCGAGCTCGGCGACGGCCGCGTTCAGCGCCGGCGCGCTGGTGTCCGGCCAGCGGCCGGTCCTTACCCGGTCGAGCAAGGTGCGGAGCTGGACGATCTCGTCGCCGGCGCTGAACGCGCAGTGCATGCCGCGGTCCACGTACAGCTGGCGGAGCTCGCCCGGATCGCCGTACCGCTGGACCTGTTCGGCGTACCAGCGTTCCTGGTCGACAATCGCACCGCCGTCACCGGTGTTGTGCATGGTGATCACCGGTACGGGTGTGTGCCCGCGAGAGAGTCCGTGCCGGAACATGAATGCCACCGCGTGCGCGTCCGGGGCGATCTTCGGTGCCCGGTCGAGCTGGCGCAGGTCCTGCTCCAGATCAGAGCCATCCAGCCCGGCCTCCCGGTAGGCGGCCTCGACCGTCTCTCGGTAGGCCGACTTCGCGAGCAGTCGGCGGTAGTCGACGCCGACGTTCCACGACGGGTTCCCGCCGGTCCGCGCCTCCAGGTCCACCCGGCCGATCGGACCCAGCCCACCGAGTTGCCCTTCCACCCAGGCCGCCTGCTGCTCGAGCCGCCTGGCCAGCTCCGTCGGCTCCTGGTCGTGCGCGGAGAACCAGGTGGGGAGGTTCCCCACCGCACCGGCGAGGGCGAGCCGCGCCCGGCCCTCCGCCGACTGCCGCGCCCGCTGCGCCGCCGCGAGCAGCCGCTCCGTACTGCCCCGCGGGTCGTCCGCCCTGACCAGGTCGATGTCCTCGCCCGGTGCGAGCAACGTCTTGACCACGAAACCGACGTCCAGCGCCGTGTTCCAGCTCCCTGGTGTGTCGTACTCCGCGCAGTTCGTGGCCACACCGTCGAACCGATGTGGGTTCCGTTCGGCAAGGACGGTCGAGATCACGCCGCCCTGCGACATGCCCGACGTCACGGTCCGGGTGGGCCGACCGACGTTCTCGTCGAACCAGTCCAGCAGGGCGATCTGGTCCCGCTGTGCGTCCGCGACGGCGTACCCGAACGGGTTCTTGTAGTCCGACGCGGCCAGCGCATACCCGTGGTCGAGCAACCACGACTCGGTTTCCGGCCGGACCGACAGGGCTACCTGGTCGGGATCGAAGACCCCCTCGATGTAGTAGCCATGGCTGAAAAGCACCAGCGTGCCGTTCCAGTTCTCCGGAACCTCCACGCGGTACTCTGCGCCGTCGATCGAGCCGGCGTAGGAACGCCTTTCGCCCGAACCATTCATGCGTTCCGGGATCGACGCGGTCGCCCCGGTCAACGGACCGGCCGCGACCAGGCCGGCCAGCAGCGCGACGAACATCGCCCTCAGCAGCATGCGTGTCTTCCGTGTTCTCCCCATGCCGTTGATGACCATCCCGGCCGCGAAAACTCATCGGCTGTGAACCGTTGAGCTCTGCGCTCAACTTGCGGGTCGTCGGTCGAAGGCGCACGCTGGGTGCGGAGGCGTGATCGATGTCATTGGGGGGATGATGGCTCGCACCCACCAGGAGCAGGAACCGCGCTCGTTCCTCGCCCGTCCTGAAGTCCGCCGTATCGCCGGGTTCGCCGTTCTTGCGGTGATCAGCCTGGTATTCATCTTTCAGAACACCGCACCGACAACGGTCCGGCTGCTCGTTCCGGAGGTCACGATGCCTTTGTGGGCTGCGCTCCTGATTGCGTGGGTCCTCGGGCTCCTGGCCAGCATGTTCACGCTGCATCGACGTCGCTAGCAAAGGTCGCCACGGCCAGACTCCTCGCGTGCGGGTTGCCGCGTGGGGAGGCCACCGGAGATGGCCAGTGCCGCGAGCGCGATCAGTGCCAAGACAGACAGCGCTGCCCGCAAGCCGTCGAGTCTGGCCCGCGCGTTCTCTTCTACGATCGCCTCGGCCGTCGGTGCAGGCACCCCCGCGGCTTCAAGAGCGGGCTCCAGTTCGGCATCGGGGATAAATGGGATGCCACCGGCCAGCTCCACCTGCGCCTTCGACGACACGTCTTCGGGGACCGCCGGATTGGCCTGGATTCCGGAGAAGAAGGAGGTGGTGAGCGCCGAGATCAGGACGGCGCCGGCGAGTGCAGTCCCGATGGAGGCACCCAGGTTGGTGACCGTGTTCTGCAAGCCGCCAACCTCTGCGCTCTGGTCGTCCGGAACCGCTGACACCGTGACACTTCCGAGCTGCGATGCCAAGGCACCCACGCCCAAGCCTGCGAGGAGAAGCGGCCATGTGACGATCTCGGGACCCGCGCCGAAGTCGAGGGCTGCGACCAGCGCCACAATCCCCAGGAACAGTGCCAGGAAGCCGAGCCGCACCACGCGACGTGGGGAGGCATCCGGAAGGAGCTTCGGCACACCGACCGCGGCGGCCAGAAGCGTGATCGAGAGAGGAAGGAGCCGTGCACCTGTCTCGACGGCCGTCAACCCGAGCGCGATCGACAGGAAAAGCGGGACCGAGAAGAACAGCCCGGCCTGCAGCAGGTACTGGAAGAAGAATGCTGTAAGCCCGCCGCGAAGCTGCGTGTGGGCCAGTATCGCCGGGTCGAGGAGTACCGGGTTACCGCGGTCGCGGCAGCGCCGCTCCCAGGCAAGAAACCCGAGCAGGACAACACCCCCGGCGAGGATCAGCCAGATCACCGGGGACAGACCCAACCATGCCGGAGCGCTGGGCTGCGGTCTGATGAAGCCCCAGGTGCCAGAGCGGAGGATCCCATACACGATGAGGCCAAGGCCGAGCGCCGACAATACGGTGCCCACATAGTCGAGCCGAATCCCGGACTCAGGCGGAGTATCCGACATCCGCCTGACCAGGACGAGGATGCCAAGGACAACGATCACTTCTCCTGCGAACACCCAACGCCACGATGCGTACGACGTGAGCAGCCCGCCGATGAGCGGCCCCACGGCCACCGCGATCGCACCCGCCGCTGCAACGAGGCCGTAGGCACGGGGCCGGTCACTCCGGCCGAAGTTCGACGCGACAAGCGCGACGACGGCCGGCATGATGAGCGCGGCGCCGACGCCCTCGAGCAACGACCAGCCGATCAGAAGGACCACCAGGTTTGGTGCGAGCGCCGTCGTGAACGATCCCAAGCCGTAGATGACGCATCCGATGGCGAAGGCACGCCTACGACCGATGATCTGGCCAATCTTGCCGCCAGTGATCATCAGCGACGCCATCACCAGTGTGTACATGGTGATGGCCACCTGGACACCGGTGACCGTCGTCCCCACATCTCTTGCCACCGACGCGATCGACACGTTCATCACCGAACTGTCGAGCGTCATGAGGAACTGTGCCGACGCCAAGGTCAGCAATACCAGCTGTGACGCTTCGGCGGTGCGTTCGGCTCGGCCAGTCACAGCGTCCCCTGCCATCTGAGTCCCGTCACGTCGACTGGACGAGCATTCCCGAGAACGGACGCACCGACACCCACCAGCATCCAGCCAGGCGGCCGTCGTCGTACCTCTGTCCGGTCCGCGTTCGATCGGCGGCCGTGCGTGGACGGATCCGGGTAAGCGCTCTCCCACTCGTGCGAGACTGCTGTAGCTGAGCTCGCGACCATGGCCGGCGAGCATGCTCGGCCGCGCGCCGCGACGCAGGACGAACGACGCCGTCGACCACAGGGACGAGATGACTGCGATATACCCGACAGCGCTGACAGTGGACGATCGGACGACGCCGCTCGCCACCCAGCAGGTCCCGCGGTTCGGCTGGCTTCTCACCGTCGACCGCGAGCGCGAGGTGGGCCATGATCGCCGCCGCTGCGAGGTGCGCTCTGGCGACCGTCGAGACGATGCACCGGACGAACGGCAGGCCGCGTACCAGATCGTCGTCACCGACGGATCGGGCGACATCGTCTGGGATTCCGGCAAGGTCCACTCAGCGCGGCAGAGTCACGTGCCCTACGCCGGGGCGCCACTCGAGCCCGCCGCCTACACCTGGACAGTGCGCGTCTGGGCGGGCGACGGCGACAACGCACCGTCGGAGTGGGCACCGGCCGAGTCGTTCGAGTACGGACTGCGAGACGAGGACTGGCACGCGGACTGGATCAGGCGCGCGCCCGGCGGCTCTGGCCCGCTCTCTCAGGTCGACGGCGCGATCCGGGCGGCGGGCGGCGCCGCGACCCTGCTCCGCGAGCCTCCGTCGATTCCTGCCGACTGCGTCGTCGAGTTCCGGGTACGCGTGCAGATCAGGTCGGCCGGCTGGGTGCTGCGGAGCGTGGACGGCACGGGCGGCTACGTGTGGCGGTTGGTTCCACGCCAGGGACTTGCGTTCCACGTACTCCGCGACGGTGTGCTCGGCCCGGCGGAGATCGTTCCCGTCGACGTCGGACGTGACCAGGACCACCGGGTGGTCGTGGTCGCCAGGGGCGGATCGTTCGAGACCTCGGTCGACGGAGTGGTGGTCGACCGCCGCCATGACGGCACGTACGCGACCGGACGGTTCGGCCTCTTCCAGCGCGACGGAGAGCAGGCCGAGTTCTCCGACCTCACCCTGCGGGCGGCTGACGGCGAGCCGCTCCTCTCCCCGCCAGAGACCAGCCAGCTCACGGCGTGGGACAACACCTGCAGGGTTCGCCAGATCGACGAGTGGACGCTGGCCCGCCGCGAGTTCGACCTGCGGAATGGCGAGCTGATCCGCGCCCGTGCCTACATCGCCTCCCACCACCACGCCGACCTGCGGGTCAACGGCGTGCGGGTGGGCGGTCGAGCCTCCTTCGCCTATCCCGGTGAGGGTTACTACCAGGCCGTCGACGTCACCGAGCCGCTCGCCGGCTCGCGCCGGGCGGTCGTCGGCGTCCTCCTGCACTGGTACGGCAACGGGCAGGGTCGCCCTGCCGCCGAGCCCGGTCTGCTCGTCCGCCTGGTGCTCGACTACGCCGACGGTGCGCGCCAGGAGATCGTCAGCGACAGTTCGTGGACGGTGTGCGAGGGTCCCTACCTCCAGGTCGGCTACCGGAACGACGAGGGTGACCCCATCGAGCACCTCGACCTGCGGAGGATCCCGGAGGGCTGGGACCAGCCGGGCTACGCCGACGACGACTGGCACCACGCCGACGTCGTCGGCCGTCACCCGGTCCCTCCGTTCACGCGGCTGCGAACCCAGGAGGCGCAGTTGGCCGAGGTGCCGGTGCGGCCCGTCGCCCTGCTCACCGCGAGGGACGGGACCCCGGTCGCCGACTTCGGCCGGGTCATCCCCGCGCGGCCGGTGGTGCGGTTCGCCGCGGGCGGTTCTGGTCGCCTCGTCCGGATCCGCGCCGGCTACAACCTCACCGACACCGGCCGGGTGGCGACCTCCAACCTGCTCACGCAGGGCACCGACATGTCCTTTCCCTGCACGCAGACCGATGGCCCGCAGACGTACTCCGCGTTCACGCATCTGGGTTTTCGCTACCTCGAGATCCCCGACGCCGGTGAGGAGCTGAGCGTGGACGACGTGAGCGCGGTGGTCGTCCACGCCGAACCGCCGTCGTTCCTGTCCGCCGCCCGCTTCGGGTCTTCCGATTCCACGCTCGACGCGGTGTTCGACCTGCTCCGAACGTCGGCGCTGTACGGCATCCAGGAGCAGTTCGTCGACACGCCCACCCGGGAGAAGGGGCAGTTCCTCGCCGACGCGGTCAACATCTCCTACGCGACGATGGCGGCCTTGGGTGAGCGCACGTCCACCCGGCAGGCCATCCGCGAGTTCCTGGCCTCGGCGGAGCGGTACTGGCATGCCGACGACGACCGCGGCCGCTACAACGCCGTCTACCCCAACGGTGACGGCAAGCGCGACATCCCCGACTTCTCGCTGATGATGCCGTCGTGGGTACGCCGCTACCACCTGGAGTCCGGCGACGTCCCGCTCGTCCAGGAGGCGTATCCCGCGCTGTGCGACACCGCGGGGTACGTCCTGCGCCACATCGCCCCCGACGGGCCGTGCGCGGGACTCGTGACCGAGCTCGCCGGCGGCGGTGGCCCCTATCTCCACGGCATCGTCGACTGGCCCGCGGTCGGCCGGTTCGGCTACGACATGGCCACAGCAGCCCGGACGACCGTCAACGCGCAGGGCGTTGCAGTCCTCCGCGATGTCGCGTACCTCGGCCGCGTCCTGGGCCGTCCCGAGGCCGAGGTGGCGCTTTACGACAAGCAGGCCGACCGGCTTGTCGAAGCGATCAACCGTCTGCTGCTCCGTCCGGACGGGCGCTACACCGACGGGCTCCTCCCCGACGGCACGCCGAGCCCGCACGCGGGGCAGCACGCGACGTCGTTCGCGATCGCGTTCGACGTCGCGCCGTCCGAGGTGTGGGAGCAGGCCGCCGACCACCTCGAAAGCCTGGGCATGCGGCAGGGACCGCTGACCGTCCACCACCTCCTGCGGGCACTCGGCAGGGTGGACCGGACCGATGCGGTGCTCCGCCTGCTGACCAACGCCGAGGACCTCGGCTGGGCGAAGATCCTCGCCGACGGTGGCACCTTCACCTGGGAGGCATGGACGCTCGACGAGGGCACGAACCACAGCCAGTCGCACGGGTGGGGTGCGCAAGCCGCGGTTGATGTTCTCGAGTTCCTGTTGGGCATTCGGGTCACCTCGCCCGGTGCGGAGAGGGTCGAGGTCCGACCGCCGAGGTGCGCGCTGACCTACGCCCGCGGTGCGGTGCCCACCGCACGCGGCATGGTGTCGGTGGACTGGGAGCGGAGCGGCGAGGAGTTCCGGGTCCGCGTCGACGTCCCCGCGAACGTCGTCGCGACCGTCCGGCTGCCAGGGCCGGGCGGCGGCGACGCGGTCGTCGAGGTCGGACCGGGACGCTCGCAGGTCGTGAGGTCCGCCAATGATCAGTGACGCGATGCCTGGCGGTGGCCGCGTCTTGCTTCCGGGCAGGTGACGGCGTACGCGGAGTGAAACCGGATTGCACAGCTCACGGCGTCCGCGACAGCCTGGCAGCGTGGTGAACAAGGAGGTGGCGCCGCGAGCGGTGGACGTGGGCGTCGACGAACTTGTGGGGGCGGCGTTGTCTGTGCTGGAGCGGGAGCGGCCGGACATCGCCGTGGCTCCGGTACGGCTGGTGTACACGGGTTTCTCCAGCCATGTGTTGACTACCGGGTCGGGCTTCGTCGTCCGCGTTGCGCGTACCCCTGAGGCGGAGGTCGGCCATCGCCGGGAGACTCGGCTGCTCCCGGTCGTGGCGTCCGTGGTGTCGGTGGCTGTGCCGGTGCCTGTCTGGCGGCTGGAGCCGGGTCCGCGGTCGCGGTTCGGCGCGATGGCCTACCGCCGGATCGAGGGAGCCGCGCTGCCGCGCGACGCCGACCATTCGAGGGAGCTGGTCGTCCAGCTCGCGGACTTCCTCGTACGACTCCACCGGACGCGCGAGGAATCGGTGACTGCGACGGTGGCCCCTCTGGCCAGCTGGAAGCATCGCGCGATCGCGACGACGAGCAGGGCGGTTGACCACCTCGCCGGAGAGCTGCCAGCGGCTACGCACCGGCGGCTCGTTGCGTGGCGGGAAGCGTTCGTACGCCACCTCGACCACATGCCCGACGAACGGGCGGGCGTAGTGCATGGCGATTTCTGGCACGACAACATCGTGAGCCGCGGCGACCAGTTCGCTGGGATGTTGGACTGGGAAGCCGCCGCACTGGCCGATCCGGCGGTCGACCTCGCGCCCGTGTGGGACATCGACGAGAACCTCGGGGCACGGCTGCTGGACTCCTACCAGCAGCAGGCCGGGCACGACCCCGCCTTGCCGCACCGCATCCGGCTGTTCCGGATCGCCCGCACCATCGGCGGCATCACCTGGTCTCTCGACAACAACGACCCTGAGGAGTACGACGACTCCCTCACCAAGGTCTACGACGTACTGCACCTGCTCTAATCGGTGCCCGACGGGTGCAGCGACGTCGCGCCGCGGTGACCACGGTGGGCGACCGGGCGAGCATCAGCGATCGCTGTGCACGTGGTCGGCGAGCCATCGCATGAAGGGCCGTAACTCCTCGAGTGCGTCGAAGACGTGGGCACGAGCCGTTGGCGTGTGGAGCCAGTCCTCGCAGCCGAGGTCTTTAGTGGCGGTCAATGTGCGGTGCCGCAACAGGTGAGCGCGGTCGTGGCCGGGGGGAAATCCGTGGGGAGTGCGTTCCATGACATCGCCCGAGAGCTCATATCCCTTGCCTTGCAGGGTTGCCAGTATGTCGACGAGTTGCTCGCCGGCAGGACCTGCCACGGCGGTGCGGTAGCCGCCGAGGCGGCGATTCCACCGGTGGCCCTGGACGACCAGGCCGTCCAGATCGAACGTCACGATGCACTGGTTGCCGTCGCCCATCAGGAACAGTGCCCGTTGTCGCTGCCAGGGCCAGATCATCTTGTCGAAGCCCCACACGAAGAAGTCCTCGTATGCCGGGTCCATGTCGGCGATGTCCTGCAGCAGCGCGACCATCGGCTGTCGTACGAGACGCTCGCGATCATCTCGCAGCCGCCGGCGCTCTTCCATCGTCGGCTCACCGTCAAGGCGCAACAGGACGTCGAAAGCCTGCTCCGGCCAACCGTCGAAACGTCCCATGGCACACCATTCTGTGGGGAACAGCGAACGCGCGAAAGCCCTCGAGGCGGCGTGGAGCGGAGTGGAGCTGACCTTTGGCTCTGGCCAGCCAAGGTGCCGCGCGAAAGGGTGGGTGGTATCGGGCAGGTGGTCGGCTGTACGCATTGGCGGCAATAGGTCCGTAGTGGCACATGGTCCGGACACGGGTTTCCATTCAGCTGATCATGCCTGCCGGATATGGCCCGTTCCCTACTCCGGATCACCTGGCGGGAAGCCGGTGGACAGTGGCGTCGAATTCGGGTTCGCGTGGTGGTGACGGCCTGTCGGATGAGGATCAGCGGGCCGAGCTGGAGCGGCTGCGTTCGGTCGCGGCACGTGCGCAGGCAGATGCCGACGAGGCTCGGGCGGAGGCTGCCGGGTTACGTGCTCAGCGCGGTGGCGAGGCGTCAGCAGCCGCGCACCGGCCAGGTGGGAGAGGACGCTGGCGTACGCCGATCGCTGTGTTACTTGTTCTTCTTGGTTCCCTCTTCGCACCCCTTGCCACTGCGGCGGTCTGGGTCCATACGGAGCTGTCCGACACGGAGCGCTATGTCGAGACCGTGGCACCCCTTGCTACAGATCCAGCCGTACAGGCAGCGGTCGCCGGTCGCACGACCGACGCGATCATCACCCGCCTGGACGTCGACCGCGTGCTACGGCAGGCGGTCAACGCGATCATCGCAAGAACCGACCTGCCGCCAGTCCTCGCGGACCGGCTTCGTGGTGTATCAGGTGCGATGTCGGACGGGATCCACAGCTTCGTCGAGACCCGGGTCGGCAATCTCGTACGCAGCGACCAGTTCGCCCACGCATGGGTGCAGGCCAACCGGGTCGCCCACCAGGAGATGGTCAACGTGCTGTCGGGACAGGAGAGTGCCGTCACCGTCGAAGGCGATGTGGTCAGCCTGCAGCTCGGCCCGTTCATCGAGGTCGCGAAACAGGATCTCACCGATGCGGGCTTCACCCTCGCCGAGAGCCTTCCCCCGATCAATCCCAGTATCGAACTCTTCCGGACCGAGGCTCTGACCAAGGCGCAGTCCGCATACACCTTGCTCAACCGGCTCAGCAGCGCCCTGCCCGTGCTCTCCGTTGGCTGCCTCGCGGCCGGTGTCGTCGTGGCGCGCCGGCGCCGCCGGATGCTCGTTGCCGCAGGGCTCGGGGTTGCCGGTGGCATGGTCCTGCTCGGTGTCGTGCTGGCGATCGGACGCGCGATCCTCCTCCGTGGCGTTGAGTCCTCCGCCGCTGGCGCCGCGATCTACGACACGCTGGTCCGCTATCTCCAGGACCAGCTGTGGACGCTCGGTGTGCTCGGACTGGTGGTGGCGTGTGGAGCGTTCATGACGGGTCCATCGACCATCGCGTCACGCACCCGCTCGTTCGTGGTCGCCATGATCCAACGACTACAGGTGTGGACGGAGTCGCACGGCTTGCACGTCGGGACCGCCGGCCCCTGGGTGTACGACAATGCGCGGTGGCTGCGGGTGATCGTCATCGCGGTCGCCGGACTGATCCTTGTGGCGTGGCACCAACCCGGCGTCCTGGTCGTCATCTCGCTCGCCGGCAGTGTTGTCGTCGCACTCGCCCTCATCGCGTTCCTCGCCCGGCGTGGATCAGTTGATCGTGACGCAACGCATTAGCGTTGCGGTTTCAGCGGGTTGCACATCAATTGGGTCGGGTCCTCCAAGGCAGCCCTGAAAATTGCCCGGCAGTAGTCGCTTCGACTGGCCTATCCTTACTGCGTGGCAGGCTGAAGACGCCTGGTCCAGTCTGTTGGGGGATGACATGGATTTTCCTTTGCTCAGCGCGTTTCTCACGATGGCGTTCTTTTTCTTGTGGATCTTGTGGATCTTCCTTCTGGTCAAAATCATCGTCGACATTTTCCGCAGTCATGACCTTGGCGGCTGGGGCAAAGCAGGATGGCTGTTGTTCGTGATCGTCCTGCCGTTCCTCGGTGTGTTCGTCTATCTCATCGCGCGTGGCCGCTCCATGAGTGAGCGGGAGATGGCAAAGGTCAAGGAACAAGAACAGGGTTTCCAGGACTACGTGCGGAGCGCCGCGCGAGTGCCCACTCAGGCCGACGAGCTCAGCAAGCTCGCCCAGCTCCGCGACCACGGAGACATCTCCGACGCGGAGTACCAGAAAGCAAAGGCGAAGCTGCTCACCTGAGGAGAACCCCGATCCGGACGACGGGCCAGCCTTGGCGACCCGCAGGTGTTCAGGTCGCTTGCCGGGCGGCCCGTAGGACGTAAGCACCAACCGCGAGGCGGCTACGTCAGCTCGCTCAGTATCCAGTCGAAGAGGTCGAGAGCGACTCTTACCCGCTCCCGTGTCTCGGAGAGAAAGAGCTGCCGGTACAGCGCCTCCACGTCGGCAGGTCCTGCCAGGTCTTGGAGGTGGGGTTGTACCGAGCTGTTCGGGGGGAGTGGCCGGTTGTTGGCCGCCCACAGGCCCTCCATGATTCCCCAGGAGCTGGTCCCGGTGACGAAGGCGGCCTTCAACAGATCGCCACCGCTCATGGCGACCCGGATCTTGTCCTGGGGATAGCGAAGGCGGGCGGCGAGGTCGGACCTCTCCTGCCCGGTGACCTGGTAGGTGTCGAACCGACGTTGCGCTTGCTGTCTCAGGCTTGGGAGGACACCTAGCGGGTCGTAGAGGATTCGTCCGTCCAGGTAGGCGTAGACGTGCATCGGGTTCGCTTCGAGGGTAGCTCGGGCAGTTGCCACGTCGGAGTATCCGCGCTCGACGAGAATGCCGTCCCGCAGCTCTTGCTGAGCTGGTCTGTGCAGGCCGTCTGCAAGGATGAGCCGCAGGTCGATGTCCGTCCCAGGCAAGGCGTCGCCTCGGGCGAGCGAGCCCGTCAGGAGCACTCCAACGACGTCTTCCTCTTGTTTCGCTTCATCGACCAGATCGTCCAGCATGGCGCCGTACAAGGCGGACATGGGTGGGCCTCTCGTCTGCGACATGTCGATGCGGTCACATGATTGTGGCACGCGCATCGCCGGCTCCCTCCCAGCTACAGGGCCGAGAGCAGTTCTGCTCGCGGGTCCTTTCCCCGGAGCATCATGCCCGCGGCCCGCACCTCGCTTGCGGAGAAGGATCCCTTCAGCAGACGCGCGTTCGCGTCCTTGTACTCGAAGACAATCGCACGCCGCGGAAACGCGGACGTGTTGGGGTGGGAGCTGTGCAGCGTCATGCAGTGCCAGAACGCCACTCCACCAGCCTTGACCGGCAGAGCGACCTCCCGCGCGTCGAACTCGGCGGTGTCACCCTGAACCATCTCCGTGAACTCGTCGCCATGGAAGTGGTTGAGGAGGCCATCCCGGTGGCTCCCGGGGACGACCCGAACACAGCCGTTCTCCAAGGTCGAGTCGTCGAGATAGACCTGGCATGCGACCAGGCTGGCGCGATCGTGTACGAAGAATGCGAAGTCCTGGTGCCACGGAGCCCGGCTCCCTTGCCGCGCCGGCTTCATCATCATCATGGAGTAGTAGAGCTGGATGTTGGGGCCGATCAACATCTCCACCGTGTCGAGGATCCGGGGATCCCGTGCCAGTGCCATCCATTCGCCGCCCAGCTCGTGTGGTTCGGCGATCTGCTGGACGATGGGTGCTCCACCGCCGTCGCCGAACGTGCGGAGGATGAACCGGTCTGTGCTCTGGGTCAGTCCTTCGGCCCGGGCGGTGAGTCGGTCGGCACTGCCGCGCAAAGACTCCACCTCAGCAGGCGAGAACACCTCTTCGAGAACGAGATATCCGTTCTCTTTCCAGAAGTGGCGGCGCTCGTTGTCATCCATGTTCGCTTTTCCCTTCGTACGCTACCGACCCCGCAGACGGAATCTCCTCGACGACCTACCTGTCGAAGGTCACCACATCACCAGACGGCCATCGCGCCGCCGTCCACGATGACGGTCGTGCCGTTGACGAACGCCGAGTCCTCAGATGCCAGGAACACGGCGACCCGCCCGATGTCGTCGGGAAAGCCGACTCGTCCTAGCGGCGTCTGCGCCGCCTCCTGGTCGAAGTTGCCCTGCTCGAACGCCTGCTGCCCGCCGGTACCTTCGGTCACGATCACGCCCGGGGCGATCGCGTTGACGCGGATGTTGTGCGGTCCGAACTCCGAGGCGAGCGAGTACGTCAGTTGCTGCAGTCCGCCCTTGCTGGCGTCATAGGCGCTCCCGCCCACCGAAGCGCCACCGTAGTGCCCGGAGCAGGAGGTGATGTTGACGATGGCGCCACCGCCTCGTTTCTTCAGCTCTGGAAAGGCGTACTTGGCGCAGAGCCAGGGTCCGACGAGGTTGACGGCGAGCACGTGCTCGAACTCCGCGAGGGTGAAGTCGGCCGCGGACTTGAACGGAAAGACGCCGGCGTTGTTGACCAGCACGTCCAGCCCTCCGGACTGCTCCACCGCCGTCGCGATCATGTTCTGCACCGCTACCTCATCGGACACATCGGCCTCGATGAGGTGGCACGGGTTGCCGAGGGCCTCGATCTCGCCTCGCGCGCGCTCCATCCGCTCGACCGAGAGATCCACGAGTACGAGGTGGGCTCCCTCC
The DNA here is from genome assembly GCF_040196095.1 of Actinopolymorpha sp. B17G11. NCBI lineage: Bacteria > Bacillati > Actinomycetota > Actinomycetes > Propionibacteriales > Actinopolymorphaceae > Actinopolymorpha > Actinopolymorpha sp. B17G11. The sequence continues at coordinate 119,677 of NZ_JBEFTW010000008.1, read as the reverse complement.
CGGGCCATCGCGAGGGCTATGCCCAGACCGTTTCCCTGGGCACCACCGGTGACCAGAACGGTCCTGCCGGCGAGTCGTTTGCTGTGGTCATCCACGATCGTCACTCCACATCGACGCGTCCGTTGACTTTTCGCCGTCCCATCGGGCGACAAAGCTGCTCCTGACATCCACCGCGTGCCCGGTCGTCGACGACCGGGCGGCGGCCTCGATGACCTCTACCACGTGCAGGGCGTGCTCCGCGCTGGGCAGTGGTTCCCGGCCAGTGGTGATGCAGTCGATCAGGTGCTCGACACCGAGGAGGTGGTCAGGGCCCGCCGCCCGACCTGTCCCGGGCGGCCTGATCGTTTCCCATTCACCATGCGGCCTCAGGACCTCGACCGGTGCGGCCACATCGAGCAGGTTCAGCTCGATGGTTCCCTGCAGGCCGCACAGTTCCAGTTGGGGCGCGTGGCTCCCCTGCACGACGTTGTTCGTGGACACCGAGGCGAGCCGTGACGTGCCGAGGTTGAGGAGAAGGTGCCAGTTGTCGTCAACCTCGATCGGCACATCCGTGCCTCGCGCGGGTCCGTCCGGAACGACGAACCCGTCTTGTGCTCGGGCGGTCATCGCGACAACCCGCCGTACCGGACCCAGCAGTCCGGTGATGGCGTGCAGCGGGTAGACGCCCATGTCCATGGCCGGGCCGCCCCCGCGGATGAAGTACTGACTCGGATCGGAAGGAAACCCGTGCCAAGGCGGTACGCCGCCGAACCCGGATCCGCGAACGGAGTAGACCGGGCCGATGGCGCCCTCTGCCAGCAGTTGGTGGGCGATGCGTACCTGCGGAAACAGCAGGACCGAAGGTGCGGAGACGAGGACCAGACCGGCTTGCTGCGCGTGATTGAGGAGAGTCAGCGCCTCGGCCGACGACGTGGCGATGGGCTTCTCGGTATAGACGTGCATGCCGTGCTTCAGCGCGGCCATCGTCGTCCGGTAGTGCTCCTGTATCGGCGTCAGATTGACGACAACGTCGCAGTCGATCTCCGCAAGCATCCGCTCGTAGTCGGTGTACCACGAAGGAACGTCGTACTGCGCCGCCACCGAACGCGTGCGTTCCTCGGTTCGCCCACACACGGCGACGAGGTTCACCCGGTCCCGCAGCCGGGTGAGCTCGGGGAGGTAGTCGCGCTGGGCGACGTCGCCGCACCCCAGCAGCGCCATCCTCAACCGGCCCGGGTGGGCGGTCACAGCACGCTCTCCAGCTCCGCCTGGCAGACGCGTTGTGCCTCAGCCAGTGCCGCCCGAGGGCGAACGGCCTTGTTGGCGACCTGCTCCAAGGCGCGCCGCAGCTGATCTGTGGCAAAGCTCTGCACGGGGGAGTTCCACATGGGGGTCGCGATGTCCAGCTGTCGACGGAAGAAGTCGGTCGCCTCCTTCGCGAAGTCCTCGCCGCGCTTCTCCACCACCCGCGATGGGGCGATGCCGCCGGCGACGTTGGCGTTGGTCGGCACACCGGTCGCGGTCGCGTACAGAGCCAGCGCACCGTCCACACTCAGGTGATCCAGGTAGGCGAAGGCCCCCTCGGCGTTGTCGACGCCGGCAGGGATGGCGAGCCAGTTCGGCCAGTATCCCGAGGTTGGCTCGCTCCCGCTGGGTCCGACGGGGATGGAGGCGATGTTCCAGTGTTCGAACTTCGGCTCGACCTCGTAGAGGTCGCCCATCACCCATGCGCCGGTCAGCATCATCGCCAGTCGCTGGTTCTGGAAGGCCGGCGGCTGCCCCTGCTCTCCTGGATACGCACCCCAGGCGCCGGACTCCGCGACCTTCCGGATGTTCCCCTGGTACTCCTCGTCCAGCCAGGACAAGAAGAACTCCAGCATCTCGACGTTCGACTCGGAGTCGATCACGTAGCGTTGGTTCTCGGCGTCGAAGATCTGGCCGCCGTTCGATGCCGCCCACATCGGAAGCTCTTCGGCGGGGTCGCCGACCAGGAAGCCCGGGATGAATCCCGCTGCCTCGAGTTTGTCCCCTTTCCAGCGGGTGAACTCCTTCGACAGGCTGCGCAGCTCATCCCACGTCTTCGGGAAACTGTCGCGGTCGGCAGGAATTCCTTTCTCCTCGAACCAGTCCTGGTTGTACCACAGGGCGTAGGAATCCGCCTGGAAGGGAAGTCCGTACGTCTGGCCCTCGAACTGGCAGCTCGCCAGGAGCGCCTCGGGCCAGTTGTTCTCCTGAGAGTTCTCAGACGCTGCCATGAACTCGTCCAGGCCAGTGAGAGAGCCGCGGACCGCCAGCGACATCGGCGTTTCCCACAGAACCATGGCCTGAGGCGGGTTACCCGCAGCGATACGGGCGAGTAGGACCTCCATGAAAACCTGCTGGCCGGTGTGCCGGTGAATCCGCACCTTGACACCTTGGTTGCTCTTCGAAAACGCGCTGGCAATTTCCTTGTGTGTCGTGAAGAAGATGTCACTTCCGCCTGGGAGCCAGAACAACACCTCGGCGTCGCCGTCAGCCCGCGGTCCCGAGTCGTCGTCGCAGCCGAACAGGGCGAGCGCACCGCCTCCGACACCGACCGCGCGGAGGAAGTCGCGCCTCCGAACCCCGTGTGTGGGTCTACCGATGGTAGCCATCTGTCGCTCCTCTACGTCAATGATCAGTGCCGGTCACTCGGCGCTCCAGCATTCACGCCGAAGCTTCGGTGGTGAACCGGCAGATAAGAAGGCGCCATCTCGAGAGAACACACGTCAACGAGACGGCCGTGTCATCACCCCACACGTTTCGTTCCGGAAAGCGTTTCGCGCGTACGAACGGCGCGCGGAAGTGAAGCCCGGCGATCTCGTAGGTTCGCCCGGAATCGATACCGGTCGCCTCGGTAGGTGATCCGGCCGATCTCGAATGTTCGGTCGAGTTGGTCGAAACACCGGTAGTCGCCCACGAGGACGGATTCGCCTTCGTCCAGGCCGAGCAGTTCGGCTTCTCGCCCCGTGACACCCTTCGCCTGGAGTACGTACGAAGCACGAACCGGGTGGACATCGCACCGCTCGCGAAGTGCGGCGTAGAGCGATGCATTCGTGTAGTCGAGCGGGGTGGCCGCGGCCACCAGGTTGACTGGTAGCCGGGCGCTCGCGAGAGCGATGGGTACGTCGTCGAGCTTTCGCAACCGGTCAAGGCAGAAGACCTCGGAACCGGGTGCGACCCCGAGTTGCTCGGCCTCGTCGATCGTCGCCGTCCGGGTGTCCTGCTCGAGGACCTCTGCTGAGGCACGCAGGTCGCGGGCGGCGGCAATCTCGGTGAAACTCAAGGGCATCTCCTCGCCCTCCTCCACCATGGCCGTGACGTGCCACCCACGGCCTTGTCTGGCTTCGACGAGGCCGTCGTCGGCCAGGGCGCGTAGCGCGACTCGCAGCGTGGCGCGGCTGACCCCGACGCGCGAGCTCAGCTCACGCTCCGGTGGCAGTCGGCTGCCAGCACCGAACGCCCCACGAGCGATCGCCCCCGCGACAATCCTGTACACCTGCAGCGCCGGCGGCTCATCGTTCCCCGTGCGGACGCTTCCGACCATCGCTCACCTCGCCTGGGATCGAGTGAGTTGTCTGGCAAGGTAGACCACTCCAGTCCAGTTGACAATGGTGGTTCGCCACGGAGGTCCGCGGAGGGTTGGCCAATCCTCGCCAGTGAGCTCGGCCGCGGGTTCTCGTCGCCGCGTCTATCGCCAGGCGGTCGAGTCGCAGTCGGGCGGTCGAGTCGCAGTCGGGCGGTCGAGTCGCTGTCGGGCGGTCAGCGCGCGGCAGGGCCGGGGAGGATCTCGACCTCGTCGGGTCCTTGCAAGGTCTGCCCGCAGCGCGAGCAGGAGAGCGGCATCTCGACCTCGCCTCCGCAGCCGGCGTGGTGGACCAGGCGCGGGGGACCGGCGGTCCCGGCACGGTGCCGGTCGCCCCATCGCATGAGCGCGAGAAGGACCGGCAGCAGGTCGAGCCCCTTCGCGGTGAGGTGGTACTCGTTGCGTACCGGGCGCTCCTGGTAGGGAACCCGCTCGACGAGCCCGTCCTCGACGAGCCGGTTGAGCCGTTCGGTCAGGACGTTCCGTGCGATGCCCAGGCTGTCCTGCAGGTCGCCGAAGCGCCGCAGTCCGAAGAACAGGTCACGCAGGATCAGCAGGGTCCAGCGCTCGCCGACGACCTCGAGGGTCCGGGAGATCGAGCAGATCTGGTCCTCGTAGGTACGTCCAAGCACGAGAACGACCGTACCACTTGACGGTTGCGTGAAACAACCCACGGGGTCTAGTGTGTGAGTTTCATGATGAAACTAGCGAGAGATGAGCGGAGCACGATCATGGCGAACGCACCAGTCCTTGTCGCCGGCGCGGCCGGCGGAGTTCAGGGATCGACGGGCAATCTCGTGGCGCGAGGCCTGCTGGAGAAGGGAATTCCGGTGCGCGCATTCGTTCGTACCGACGACGACCGCGCGGCAGGGCTGCGGACGCAGGGTGCCGAAGTGTACGTCGGCGACCTGCGCGAGATCGCCGACGTCGGCCCTGCTCTGCGCGGTGTCGAGCGGGCGTTCTTCACCTACCCGGTACGCGACGGGCTGCTCGAAGCGAGCGCCGTGTTCGCAAGCGCGGCGGCCCGCGAGGGTGTCCGGCAGGTCGTCGAGGTTTCCCAGCTCGCCCCGGAACCGCACGCCGGTACGCCTCGGCTTCGCCAGCACTGGGTGTCCGAGCAGGTCTTCGACCATGCTGGTGTCGGCGCCGTCCATCTGCGCGCCACTGTGTTCTACGAGAACATCCGCGCACTCATCACGACCGGGCCGAACGGCCACCAGTTGGTCATGCCTCTGGGTGGACAGGACGCCGTGCTTCCGTTGGTCGGTGGGCGCGACGTGGCCAGTGTCGCAGTCGGAGTCCTGGCCGCGCCGGAAGTCCGGCCGGCGGGCTTTCATCGGCTCGTCGCCGGATTCGCCAGCGTCTCCGACGTCATGGCGACGTTCGAGGTCGCCACGGGTCGGCCACTGCGCTATGTCGACGTGCCGAGCCAGGCCTGGAAGCAGTCGATGCTCGACAACGGCCTGAACGCGCACGCAGCCGCGCACCTGACGAGCCTGTGGGAGGTGTTCCGGGCTGCGGGGGCAGCGAACTGGGCCGACCCAGCGTATGAGCGCAACGACGCGATCGCGCGCATCGGTGGGCAGCGCGCACAGACGCTCGAGGAGTTCCTGCGCAGCAACGCGAACCACTTCGCCTCGGTCGGCACACCTTGACTCTGTGTGCCGACCGAGGATCGTGCCGCACTCATACTGTGGCGTTCGTCCGTACGTACGGCCGGACTATGCGACTGATATCGGCTCGGTCTCGGTGTTCTCAGCCTGACGCTGACGCCACCTCCACCCCTGCGGCTGCGCGTAGTGGTGGACCCGAAGCAGCATCACGGCGAGCATCGCCAGCATCATCGCCGCGTGGCCGATGTCCATGAGTCCCTTGCCCGACAGCAGTCCCAGGTAGTACGGAACAAGGAGTACGACGAACGGCGCGACCATGGCCACGCCCATCTCGGCGATCATCCGCCAGTGGTGCGCACGGATCCACATCCACAGTCCCATCCCGATGGTCATGTCGAGGGCCATGACAAGGACGTGCGCGTCGGGGCGGTCGCTCAGGCTGGGCCAGAACATGCTCCACACCGGGTCGAGCAGCATCATCCCGGCAGCCATTGCCAGGAACATCTCGATCGCGTGCCGGACGAAGTGCCGCACCGGCGGTCGACGGTGGAGGAGCCAGCCGATGCCGGCGGCGACCGCGGCTCCGACGAGCGCTGCGGCCAGTGCCTGGCCGGTGAGTAACCATGGCCAGGCTGCACCGTTGAGCTCCGTGCGTACCGGGTACTCGAGTGTCTTGGCCACCCAGGTGGCGGTGGCCACGTCCGTCGTCGCGGCCACGTCATGCAGAGCGGCGTCGAACGGGAACCCCCGCTCCGCGTGGAGGTACTCCGCCTCGAGCCCGACGGCTGCGGCCGCCTTCGCGAGGGCGGAGTCGGCCGCCTGCGAAGCCGCGAGACCCGGCACGACGAGGCGATCAAGATCCTCACCGACGTCGGCAAGAGTGGATCTCGGGACGAAGGTGAGCCCGTGCCGCGACCGGATCGGTCCACCGTCCATCGTGACGGTCCGCGGCTCGGCGACGAAGGCGAGCGTGGTGTAGGGACGCAGGGCCGAGGCGAGTTCGATCTCGCCGACCCCGTCGGTCAGCATGACACCCATCCGGGCGGGCTCGCGGTAGCCGAGATTGAACAGCGCCACCGCGTCGGGGAGCTCGACCCGCGACCCGGGCACCGGCGCCGGCCGACCCGGCTGGTAGTGCGACCATCCCACCGCGGCCGCGGCCCTGCGGGCGACGGCTTGCCCGGCCTGGCGCTCGAGGATGCGCAGGGCGCCGTCCACTCCGGACAGGACCGCCGCGGTCGTGATGACTCGGCCGTTGTCGACGTACCGGACGTCCTTGGCCCACCGCACCTGCGGATAGCGCTTCTCCATGCCGCCCATGCTCAGGGCGAGCCAGTTCGACGTGGCCTCCTGGCCGTCCAGGAGACCGGCGCGGGCGAGCAACTCGGCGCCGACGCACACACCCATCACCGTGGCGCCGGCGGATGCCTGCGCGGCCAGCCAGTCGCGCACCGGATCCGAGGTCACTTCTCTCCCGTCCGGCACCTCGGGTGCGATCACGACATCGACGCCTTCGGGGAACTGGCGTTCCAACTCGGTGAAGCTGAAGTCGGGGACGAGGTCCAGCCCGCCGGAGAGCGGCACCGGTCGACGCACAGGGGCCGCAGTGTAGACGTTGAACTCGCCGGACACCGAGAGGACTTCGTACGGTGCAAGGGCGTCGGCCGCGTTCGCGCCCCTCGAGCTGGCCACGATCACGGCCGTCGGCAGCTTCGGATCATGGTCGGGACGCCCTGCCGCGGCGACGGATGCCCGGACATCCTCGGTCATGACGATCGGGTCCGGGTAGGCGACCGCGATCGCGTCCCGCGCCGGCATCACCCCCACCAGCACCGTCACCGCCAGCGCCGCGAGCACGATCCACAGCCCGGTCAGAATCCGGGACGTCCAACGCTTCATGATTCCCTCCAGCCGCAAACGCGAGGATTCTCGCGTCAGTGACAGTACGCCGCTCGGCTTCCTAACGCAAGATATTTCGCGTTATGCTTCTCGTGTGCGTAACGGACGAGCCATGCAACGGCCCGGAGGGCGGTCCGCCCGGGTGCGGTCCGCCGTGCACGAGGCGGTCATCGACCTGATGGAAGAGCACCCGTGGGAGGAGATGAGCGTTCCCCTCGTCGCGGAGCGATCCGGCGTCCACCAGGCGACCATCTATCGCAGGTGGGGGACCATGTCGGCCCTCCTGAACGATGTGATGATCGAGCGGTTCACCACTGCCGGGGGGGTCCCCGACACCGGATCGCTGCGCGAGGATCTCCTGCGCTACACCGCACAGGTGGCCGAGAGTCTGGAAGACGGGGCGGTCCCGCTGATCCTGCGCGCGACGGTGATGGAGATCCGCCCCGGGGAGGTACGCCAGACGTCGCCGGCGTTTCAGGCGCGCGAGCACCAGCTCCAGGTCATGCTGGACCGTGCCGCCGACCGGGGCGAGCAGGTGCCGACAGTCGAGGAGCTGCTCGAACTCCTGGTGGCACCGTTGTACTTCCGGGCCCTCTTCACCCAACCCGTGCCGGCCAAGCACGTGGAGCGCCTGGTCGACCGACTCCTCGACGTCCTCGAGCACCGCGTGCCCGGTCCCGACTAAGGGCTTGGCCGAGTCGGGCCACCGGGCCGGCCAACCCGTCTAACCGGGAGCGGAGTCTGTCGTCGAGGGCGGGGGATCCGACCGCGGATGAGTCGGCGACGTCAGGACACTCCTGGGTCAGGCGAAGATGCGTGCGGCGATCGCATTTTCCTGTTCGAGGCACGCCCACTCGTCGGGGTCGTCGCCGTCGTAGACGAGTGCGAGAGGCCCTGCGTAGCCGGCCTGCCGGAGGACTCGGAGCGAGCTGCTGAAGTCGTCCTGGCGGGGGCCGTTGGCGGTGAAGTGGCATTTGGCGTGGCAGGTCTCGGCACGGCGGGCCACAGCGGCGAGGTTGTCGTACTTGTCGGGCCCGGTCCAGTTGCCGAGGTCGATGAGCAGGCCGACCCGTCCGTCGGCGGCGTCGAGGATGGTGTGCACTTCGGTGGGCCCGGCAGTCAGGTCGAACCAGTTCTCGGTGACGACGCGAATTTCGGGATGATCGGCCGCCAGTGCGGCGAGCCGGCGACCACTGGTGTGCAGTCGCTCCGGGCTCGGCTGCTGCTTGCCGGCGATCACGCGGGCCCGGTGGGCACCCAGGGCGGTGGCGACGTCGAGCCAGCCGTCGATCCAGGCCTGGTGGGCGTCGGCGTCCGTGGGGTGGGTGAGATCGCCGTCGTCGATGAGTACGGCGTCGAGGGTGATCTCGTCGGCGCCGAGGGCTGCGCGCAGGTCAGTCAGGTAGCCCTGCTCGCGGCTGGGGAGGTGGAAGTGGCAGATCTGGAGGGTGTCGTAGCCGCGGCGCCGAAGTTCGGCGGGCAGGTCCGACAGCGCCAACCCGGCGCCGGGCTCGGCCAGGCTGCCTGGCGGGCGGCCGGCTGCGTCGCCGGAGACGTACGAACCGAGGGTGCGGTGAAGTGACCAACTCGAGACGGCACTCATGAGAAATGCGTGCTCCTCCGGGGCGGGGGCGCGGATGCGAGGTCGACGCGTCGTAGTCCTTGCCTGCGATCCTTGCCGAGATGCGTGCCGAGGGACAACCTTGAGTCCAGACCTCGTGGAGCACGGCAGAGGCGGGAAGGCGGGCCGAAGGGGATGACGCTGCACTATTTCATGCACGGGTCGCGTGATTCGTCTCGTGTCGCCGTGACGTTCGACGACGGACCGAATCCACCGCGGACCGAGCAGGTCCTCGACATCCTCGCTGCGGAAGGATGCCAGGCGACGTTCTTCCTCATCGGGAAGTGGGTCGAACGATGGCCCGACACCGTGCGCCGGATCATGGACCGCGGTCACGTGATCGGCAACCACAGTCACACCCACGTGGTGGGTGTCGGCGACTACGACGACGCCGAGGCGGCGATCTCTCATGTCACCGGAGGCGTCAGCAGGTTCGCCCGAGCCCCGGCGTTCGACTACGCCTCGTGCGCGCAGTCGCCGCTCGTCATCTCGGGTGAGCTCGTCCTGATCGACGCGGACGTCAAGCCGTCGGACTGGGCCAAGACGGACGCGGACGCCATCGCCGAGGCGATCCTGTCCGATCCGGATCTCCAGGGCGGTTCGATCATCGTCCTGCATGACAGCTCGGAGCAGGATGACGCCGCGCATCGCCTCGGCCGACCGGTGCCGATGATCGAAGCTCTCCCCACCGTCCTGCGAACGCTACGCCAGCGGGGCTACGAGCTCGTCGGGCTCGACCAGCTGGAGCTCGTTGATCCGGTGCCGTGGAGTCCGGAGGTTCCGCAACCGGAACTCCACCGGGCGGCCCAGACCGCAAGCAATCCTTGAGGGCCGTGTGCCGCAGATGGCATAGCATCTGTCGCCATGGAACCCGCGAGCGTGCGTCCTCTGGGTCGTCATGGGGTGACGGTCACTCGCCTCGGACTGGGTGGCGCCCCCTTGGGCGACATGCGGGAGCGGGTCGATGAGGCGCAGGCATGGGCGACCTTGCAGGCGGCGTGGGACGCCGGTGTGCGGTACTTCGACACGGCACCGTGGTACGGACGCGGGTTGAGCGAGCACCGGTTCGGCCGTTTCCTCTCGCGTTGTCCCCGTGACGAGTTCTCCGTTTCCACCAAGGTCGGGCGCGTGCTGCGGCCAGCTCGTGACCCGCAACGGTTTGATACGGCACCGTGGGTCGGCGGGCTTCCCTTCGAGGTCGTGTTCGACTACACCTACGACGGCATCATGCGGTCCTATGAGGACAGCCTGCAGCGGCTGGGCCTGGCCCGGGTCGATGCCCTCGTCGTGCACGATCTCGATCACTGGTTCCACGCGCCCGAACCCCGTGTGCAGGCGTACCTGGATCAGCTCGTGACCAGCGGGTGGCGCGCTCTCGAGGAACTTCGCAGCAGCGGTGTCGGCGCCGTGGGCGTCGGCATCAACGAGATCGGGATGATCCCGCGCTTTGCCGCGCTGTTCGACGTCGACTTCTTCCTGGTCGCGATGCGATACACCCTCGCCGACCAGAGCGCCGCCGCCGAGGAGTTGGTGTTGTGCGAGGAGCGCGGGATCGACATCGTTGTCGGTGCTCCCTTCCAGTCCGGGATCCTCGTCACCGGACCGATCCGTGGTGCACAGTACGACTACGCCGAGGCGAGCCCCGACCAGCTCGAGCGGGTGGGACGGATCGCGGACCTGTTCAGCCGGCACCGTGTCGAGCTGGCGGCCGGCGCACTTCAGTTCCCGGCCGCGCACCCGCGCGTGGCGGCCGTGCTGGCTGGCGCGTTGAGCCCGGAACAGGTCCAGACGAACGTGGCCAGGGCGAGTGCGGCGATCCCTGAGGTGCTGTGGAGCGACCTGCGTGCCGCGGGCCTGATCCGGGCGGATGTGCCTGTTCCGCAAGGCGAGTCGGCGAGGTGACGGAGCCCGTACGTCTTCAGGCGAAGAAGGTCTCGTAAGCGGCCAGTCCGATCTCACCGAAGCAGTCGTCGATCTGCTGGGCTCGGCGGCGATCGGCCCTGGGATCGTTGCGGACCGCGGAGTGGTCCCAGCTGGTGAGCATCGCGATCACGACATGCCCACGGCCTTCTTCTCCGGAGATCACCCCACAGTCGTTGCGGATGCCGCTGAACGTGCCTGTCTTGTGTGCCATGCGTACGCCTGGTGGCAGGAACCGTGGCAGCCGGTCGCGTAGTTGCTGGGCATGGAGAATGTCGAGCATCGCGTCGCAGCCCTGGCGGTCCAGAGCAACTCCCGTCACGATCATCTCCAGGAGGCGGGCCATGTCGCGCGGGGTGCCGACGTTGTTGTCGGGCCCGAGGCTGTAGGCGAACCCGTCCCTGCGTACTCCGTTGGCGGCCTCCCACGCCGCCAGCGCGGCGCGGTCCTGATCAGGATCAGCGCTGGGCAGCATGTCGGCGAAGATCTCGCCGATCGTGTGCACCACATGAATGCCGGCCAACCCGAGACGCCGCATCCGCTCGGCGATGGCGTCGATGCCGAGCCTTCGCATCAGCAGGTCGGTCGCCGTGTTGTCACTGATCACCGTCATGAGCGTGAGCAGGTCGCGTACGGTCAGCGACAGGCCATCGTCGAGCAGAGTCAGCACTCCGCTGCCGAGCGCTTTGACGTCAGCGTCCAGCTCCAGCTGCTCATCCAGGGCGAGCGTTCCGGTGCGGATCTGATGGAACGCTTCCACGAGTACGGGCACCTTGACCACGCTGGCCAGGGGTACGGGAACGTCTGCGCGGTGCGCGACCTCCTGCGCCGACTCGATGTGCCGGATCACCACGCCGACATCCGCCTTCGACGCCTCGATCGCAACGGTAACCCGCTGGGAGAGCTCACGCATCTCCGGCCTCCGAGTCCGGCCGGCCCGGCGACGGTGGCGGGAGCGGCGGAAAGTCCGCGCGTGGCAGGCGCTCATGGACCGGCAGGATCGACCGCGGAGTGTGCGGTTCGAGCTGATACCAGTAGGCGGTGCTGGAGAAGTCGTCGCTGCGCCGATTGGCATGCCCGTGTTCGATCGAGACGCGAATCCTCCGGCTGAACCGTACGGGATCCGGCAGATGCCATCGGTACCACGAGATGTATCCGGTGAAGTTGTGACCCTGTGAGAGGGTCAACCCGAAGAACGGCGAGTCGAACTTCTCGTCCGGTCCCCAGGCGGTGTTGAAATAGTCTTCGGTCCCGGTGCCGTGCAGAGTGGGTGGCCAGCGGGTTCCTTCGGCATCGTCGTCGACGAAGATCATCTCGTCACCTTCGCCGTACCAGTTCCAGCCGTCGATCTTGCTGTTGCGCAGGGGATGGATGTTCAGGTTGCATCCGACGTACTGCCCCGATCCCTCCGCGTCGAGGATCAGGTAGTTCCCTTCGTCGCTGAGATTGGTGTCAGCGTGCTGGAACGTGTGGTCGGGCATCTCCGGCGGCTCGACGATGCCGTCGGTGGGGTTCTGGCGATTCCACCACGCATGCAGGCGACCCAGATCCTCGCGGGGAGAGTCCCATTCCTCGTAGTCGATGTTGTAGTAGAGCCGCGTCTCGGTGACGTCGTTCTCACTGGTCACCTCGATCCGCGCGCCGGTGGAGAAGGGCATCGGAAGGTAGCAGTTCAGACCGCTGCCATCGCGCGGCGCCATGACCATCGGAAGGGACGCGTAGGTCGTCGACGTGGCGTGGCCCACGCCGAAGAAGTCGCCCAGCGGTGTAACGACGCACGGCGTGCTCGCGCCGTCCCAGTACATCTTCAGGACGAGCTTGCGCAGCCACAGTGGCTCGAGGCTCTCACTGGTGATCCAGATGTGCGTCACACAGCCGGCACCCTCGGTCTCCAGCAGGGTGGCCGTCTGCCCGCGGGCCAGGCTGATCCGGTCGAGATTCCCGCCGGTGCGGTCCCAACTCGATGCCCGCCGGGATCGGCGGGAGTTGTCGACGCGGACAAAGCTGAACCAGTTGAAGTCCTCCACTGCCAACTCCTCGGTCTACGTTTGCCGAAGGGGTCGCGTCCACGGCTCCCGCGTGGCCGCGCTCCGCAAGCGCGCCCGAGCCGCCGCCCCGATCTCACCATGGGCCGACGGCGACAACAAGAGGGAGGCTGAACGCCATGGGCACGTCGCAGGAGGGGCGGGAGCTGGCAAGCCAGCGGGACCTGGCGGGCGAGGTCGAGTGGGCTCTCTCGAAGCTGGGTCTCGAGGACTTCCACCGGAACGCCTTGACGACGCTTGCCGAGGTCGGGGCGCCGGCCGATCCGGTGCAGCTGCCCCCGCCGGCTGCGGCCGCCGCGCTGTTCGACCGGCTGGGGCTGGCTTCGCGGGACATCAAAGAAGCGGTCGCCGCCCGACCCGACAGGCGGAGGCAGCCGGCGCTGTGGTGGCTGCTCGAACGCTGCCACCATCGGCTGCTCCAGCGCATGGGTCGCACAGGCGACCTGGGGCCTTGGCCATCGCTACCCGAGGAGGTCGGGCCGGCTGGGCGCTACCTCTACATCTGGGTCCTCCTCGCCACCGTGCCGGCCGTCGGTCGCTACCACCGCGAGCGCGGCATCTCCGAGGAGACCTCGTGGGAGACCATGTCGGCACTGGGGGCCCAGGTTGCCAACCACCGGGCGCTGTTCGGCACGGGAGGGCTGCACACGCAGGAGTGGATGACGGTGCACTTCCGCGGCCTGCTGTACGCACTGGGACGGCTCTATTTCGAGCGGCTCCCGATCTGGTTCGACGCCGCGGGTTCGGCCGGCGGGCGCCTCCTGCCACAACGCGGCGACTGGTCCCTCGGCGTGCACATTCCGGAGGGTCGACTGACGCCGGAGGCCTGTGAGGCCTCCTTCGCGAGGGCGCGAGCGTTCTTCCCGAGGCACTTCCCGGGCGAGGACTACCGGTACGCCACCTGTGTTTCGTGGATCCTCGACCCCCAACTCGAGGAGTACCTGTCGCCCGCGACCAACATCGTGCAGTTCCAGCGGCGGTTCACGCTGCTACCGGCGGGGGAGGCGAGCGACAACGCGACAGTGGTCGAGTTCGTGTTCCGGCGCCCATTGGCCGAACTCGACGACCTTCCCCGAGGGACCACCCTGCAGCGGGCCATCGTCGACCACATCCGCGCGGGCCGCCACTGGAAGTTCCGCACTGGTTGGTTCGAGCTGTGAAACGACGATGGCCCTGGCCGGGAACGACCTGTTAGCCTTTCACTGTATCTCGGAGTCATTTCCGATATCTCAGATCGTTGGGGAGAGTCGGTGGACGCATGGACGACGGCTCGACCACCCCGGTCCGCGTTGCGCTCGTCGGGCTCGGTGACATCGGACTCGGCGCGCATCTTCCAGCTCTGTTGCGCTCGGAGAGGGTCGCCCTGGTCGGTGTCGTCGATCCGCGTCCCGAGCGTCGAGCGCTTGCCGTCGAGGCGGCAGGCAGCGACGTTCCGGCGTACGCGGACATCGACGACCTCGGCAGCGCTACCGCCGCCGACGCCGTGGTACTCGCCACCCCACCCTGGGTCACCACCGGACTCGCCGTCACGATCCTCCGGACCGGGCAGTACGTGCTGGCGGAGAAACCCCTGGCCACCTCCGTCGCGGCGACCCACGCTCTCGTCGAGCTTCCGCCTGCGGACCTCGCGCGGCTCCAGGTGGGCCTCACCTATCGACATGATCCGGCTCTTGCCAGGCTGCGGACCTGGATTCGCGACGGCCCGCTCGATGGTCCACTGCTGATCCGCGCACACATCTACGACGAACGCCTGGACCCGACCGACCCCGCCCACAGTCACCGGATCCGTGAGGCGCTCGCCCATGGCTCGCCGGTCGTCCACGAGGGCGCGCACGTGTTCGACTGGCTGGCGTACGTGCTGGGCGGACCGCCGGAGCGGGTGGCCGATGCCTGGGCCGTACGCACGGACGCAACGTTCGCCGCGCCCAACCTGACCGGCGCCCGGCTCGCGTACCCCAGAGGGACGACCGCCCTGGTGGAGTTCGGCTGGCTGACCGACGGGCTGCCGCGCTGTGAGCTGAGCCTGTTGGGCCAGCGTGCCTACGCCGTGCTCGACGGGTTCACCTTCCGGCTGCGGCTGACGATGGCAACCGGTGTCGAGGTCGTCGACGATCCCGTCGATCGGACCACCCGGTGTTTCGACCGGCAGGTGGAGGCATTCGTCGACCTGGTGAGGGGACGCGTGGACAAGGCCGTGCCAGGCTTCGCGGAGGGGTTTGCCAGTCTCAGCCTGGCAGAGGAGGTCGCCCGGCGGGCGACTACACGTCCATCCAGGCGGAGGGAGTAGCCGTGATCGACTTTCATACGCACACACCGGCGTGGAAGAGCGCGACCTGGCTTGCCGGTGCGGCGTTCGGTGCCGGTGAGTTCGTGCAGTTCATGGACTCCGCCGGGATCGATGCCGCCGTGGTGCTGAGTCATGACGGCCTCTTCGACCCCACACCCGAGGCGAACGACGACGTGGCGGGATTCGTCGCCGAGTATCCCGACCGCATGCTGGCCTTCGGGACGGCCAGTCCTCGCCAGCGCACGGCGGTCGCCGAGGTCGAACGCTGCTTCACGACGCTAGGCATGGCCGGCCTGAAGCTCCATCCGTGGCTGCAGGGGTTCTCGATGCACGAGCGCAGCCTTGATCCGATCTGCGAGGTCGTCACTGCGGCCGGCGGCGTGCTGCTCTGCCACGACGGCACGCCGCCGTACTCCACGCCGCTGCAGATCGCCGCGCTGGCGCGGCGGCATCCGCGACTTCCGGTGGTCCTCGGCCACGGCGGCTTGCACGACTGCTGGCGGGAGGCGCTCGCCGCGACGGTGGAGACGCCGAACCTCTACCTGTGTGTGTGCGGAACCCCGCCGTACGCCGCCCGCACGATTCTCGCGCAGGCGCCGCCGGGAAAGGTCTTGTTCGGTACGGACGCGGGACTGTCCGACAAGCCCAGCCAGGACTACGCGGTCGCGCGGGTCCGGGAGATCGACGGCTGGGGAGCGACGCCGGACCAGCGGCGGGCGATGCTCGTCGATGCACCACATGCACTGCTGGAGAAGTGGATCGGCCCGCGGAAGGTGGCGACATGAGCGATACGACGGCGACCGCGGCAGAGGTCCTGGCCGGCAAGGCGAGCCCGAAACCGATCGCTGCCACGGTCGCCGCGGTCCACACCGCACTGGTGAGCCTTCCGGCGCACCCGGACCTCATCGTCCACGGAGCCAGGGGAAGCCACGACCACTCCGACTTCTGTGTCGTCCGCGTGGTGACGAGTGAGGGCGTCGAGGGGTTCGGCGAGGTGAGTGCCACGCCGCTGTGGAGCGGTGAGGACGGGGTCTCCGCCCGCCACTTCATCGAGACCGTGCTCGCTCCGGCCCTTGTCAACCGTCCCTTGGCGCCGGTCGCGGCGCTGGAGGACCTGATGGACGACCGGCTGGCGGCCAACCCGTTCACGAAGGCGGGCGTCGCTACCGCACTCTGGGATGCGTACGCCAGAAGCCTCGACGTACCGCTCGCGGTCGCGCTCGGCGGGCCACTGCGGACGGAGGTTCCGATCAAGCTCTCGCTCTCCGGCGACGGCGAACGGCTGGAACAGGTGCATGCCGCGGCCGTCAAGGCGGGCTTTGCGGCGTTCAAGGTCAAGGTGGGTCTGGGGGTTGCCGGTGATCTCGCGCGGGTGGCGCTCGCTCGGAGGCTGGTGGGTGAGCAGGGATTCCTGGGTGTGGATGCCAACGGAGGTTGGCGTCGCGGTGAGGCGCGGGGCGCCGTTGAGGCGCTTCGACCCTACGACATCGCCTTCGTCGAGCAGCCGGTCGAGAGATCCGACCTCGAGGGAATGGCGGCACTTCGCGACCTCGGTTTCCCGATTGTCGCCGACGAGTCGGTCTTCGACCTGCCAGATCTCCGCCGGCTGATCGGTGCCGATGCCGCCGATGTGGTGAGTGTCTATGTGGGCAAGGCGGGTGGGCCGGGTCGCGCGGTTGAGCTCGCCAGGGTCGCCCATGCGTTCGGGCTCCAGAGCCTGCTCGGGTCCAACGGCGAACTCGGTCTCGGCGCTGCCGCGCAGGCTCATGCCGCCGCCGCGATGCCTGGCCTCACCACGGATCTCCCGTCCGACATCATCGGCGCGCACTACTACGCCGAGGACATCCTGGCCGAACCGCTGCCGAGCGACGGCCGGACCGTGCGGCTTCCGCCCGGACCCGGTCTCGGCGTACGGCTGCGCGACGACGTCCTGGCGCGGCTGCACTGAGCGGCCAGAACCCGACAGAGCCAACGGAACCCGACAGAGCCAACGGAACCCGACAGAGCCAACGGAACCCGACAGAGCCAACAGCAGAAGGGATGTGGTGGCCCGGTGATCGTCGACGTCCACAACCACACGCCGACCCACCCTGGCGAGGTGCCGGAGGACGAGCGGCTCGTCTTCGAAGGATGGCGCTCGGACCGGCCGGTGGTGACGACGAACTCCTGGGCCGACTTCGACCGGCAGCAGGCGGCGGCCGACATCTCCATCGTGTTCAACATCGCGGTCGATGATCCCTTGCGCGCCACGGGCCTGCCGTATCCACCGGAACGTACGAACGACGCCACGGCCGAGTTCGTCGCCGCCGCCCCGCACAAGCGGATCGGCTTCATGTCGGTCGATCCCCGCACGCCGGAGGTGTTCGAGGAGGTCGAACGCTGTCGTGCGCTCAACCTGGTGGGTGTCAAGCTCGGTCCCAACTACCAGAACTTCGACCCGCTGTGCGACGAGGCGCAACGCTTCTACGGCTACTGTGAGCGTGCCGGGCTGCCGATCCTGTTCCATCAGGGCACGTCGCCGATTCGTGAAGCTCCGTTGCGGTACACGCATCCGCTGGTGATGGACGACATCGCACTGCGCTTTCCGGAGCTGCGGGTGGTGATGGCGCACATGGGGCATCCGTTCGTGCGGGAGACGGTGGCGGTGATCCGCAAGCACCCGCACGCCTATGCCGACGTGTCGTCGGTCTACCTGCGGCCGTGGCTGTTGTGGGAGGCGCTGACCTTCGCGACCGAATGGGGTGTGCCGCACAAGCTGTTGTTCGGCTCGGACTATCCGATCTCCACCTCGGGCGAGGCGATGGCGGGACTCCGCAGCGTCAACGACATCGTGGAGGGTACGAAACTCCCGCGCGTGCCGGCGGAGGCGATCGAGCAGATCATCCACGCCGACGCCCTGTCCGCACTCGGACTGGGGAAACCGGGACAGGCGGCAACGCCATGATCATCGACGCGCATGTCCGGCTCGGCGTGGGACGCGAGGTTGCACTCAGCGTCGACGACCTTCTCGCCACCATGACCGAGCTCGGTATCGACCGGGCGCTCGTCGCTCCTGACGAGCGCTGCACCGCCTTTGCGAACCGGGAAGGCAACGAGACGGTTTGTCGCGCCGCGCTCGTCTCGGGCGGACGCCTTGCGGCGTACGCGGTCGCCAACCCGTGGGCGGGCCCGCGAGCGGTCGACGACCTCGCCCGGGCGCGGGACGCGGGCGCTGTCGCCTTGGCCGTCGACCCGGTCCTGCAGGGGTTCGACGTCCTCGACGGGCTGCTCGACCCCCTGCTTGCGTTCGCGTCGGAGCAGGACTGGTTCGTCTACCTCCGGACCGGCACCCCGCCGTCCGCCCTGCCGCTCCCGGTCGCGACCCTTGCCCGCCGCCATCCGGAGTTGTCGTTCCTCATGGGGAGAAGCGGGGCGACCGACTTCTGGATCGATGCCGCGCCGGCGTTGCGGTATGCCCCGAACCTGTACGCCGACACGTCGTACGCGCCATGGGACACCGTGCTCAGCGAGTTCGCCCGCGACGAGGAGATCGGGACGGACAGGTGCGTGTTCTCGACCGATGCCCCCTACACCGTGCCGCGCGCGGAACTCGCCCGCGTCCAGGACTGGAAAGGCATCACCGAGCAGCAACGTGCCGGCGTCCTCGGCGGGGTGGTCGCACACCTCCTGGGCCGCCACCTGCCGCCACGCTGGTCATGACCTTTCCCCGGCCGTTCCGCTGTGGTTGAATAGCATCGTTCGGAATACGAGAAATATGACTGAGATACTGAAAGTCCTCGAGAGTCCGGCTGGGAGCGGGGGTGCGGATGACCGCGACTGACGACCCGCGGCAGGCCGCGACAGCACCGGGGCAGGTGCCCGCTTCGAGGTTCCTGGTGCGTGGGGTCTCGCCCGTCCTGGAGGTCCCGTTCGACGAGCAGGGCAACGTGGACTATGCAGGCTTCGCGCGAGTGGTCACCTACGTCCTGCGCACCGGAGTCACCAGCGTGATGTTTCCTGGGTTCGCCTCGGAGTTCCACAAGCTCACCGACGACGAGCGCTGGCGACTCGCGGAGATCGTGCTCGCGCAGACGCGGGACCGGTCAGACGTCGCGGCGGTCATCGCCGTCCAGGACCATGCCACCAGGCTGGCGGTCGCTCATGCGCGCCGGCTCGTCGACGCAGGCGCCGACCTGATCAATCTGCTGCCGCCATACTTCCTCGGCCCTTCGCCCGCCGCCGTGCGCCGGCACGTCCGCGACGTCCTGGAGGCGGTGGCGCCGACACCGGTCGTCCTGCAGTATGCACCGCACCAGACCGGCACCAGCCTCGACGCGGCGACGATCGCGACCGTCGCCCGTGACCTCCCCAACCTTGCGTTGGTGAAGGTCGAGTCGACGCCGCCCGGCGCGTTCATCGCCGCACTCGGCACTCAGGACCCTGCACTACCGGCGTTGGTGGGGTACGCCGGTGTGCAGCTTCCCGACGCCGTACGCCGTGGTGCGATCGGAGTCCAGCCGGGTTGCTCGCTCACCGAGGTCTACGTGGAGATCTGGCGCCGGTTCGAGCGGGACGACACCAAGGGTGCGACCGAGCTGCATCGGCGGCTGCTTCCGTACATCTCCTACTGGATGCTGGACACCGAGCTGATCATCGCCGCGGAGAAGCTGATCTCGGTACGCCGTGGCCTGTTCGAGAGCGCGCACTGCCGGGCGCCGGCGCACCTTCTCGACGCCGAGGAAGTCGCGATGATCGACCGGATGCTCGGCGAGTTCGCCGACCTGCTTCCTGACCTCAGCTCGGCTGCGCTGTCCTGACGTTCGTCAGCTCGCATCCGGGTGCAGGGTCAACGACAGGTGGCGGGTGCGGTCGTCGCCGGGGTCCAGCTCGACATAAACCAGGACCGACAGCCAGCCGAACATCTCGAGCCCGCCGATCCTCGCCGGTTCGCCATCGACCAGTGCCTCGTGCACGCGGGTGAGCGGGACCGGAAGCACCACCGTCAACCCCCCGGCAGGCGACCGGCCGGTCACCTGGCACGAGAAGGTCTCACCCTCCCACCTGGTGTCGTGGATCCGTGCGGCGTCGCGGGCCCGGGTGAACTCCGCCCATGCGAACGCACTCCAGATCGGCATCCCCAGTTCGCGCGCCGACGTCCAGCAGCGGTGCATGTACGTGCTGGAGTAGGTCGCGAAGGACACCGGATGGGACAGCATCGACAGCGGGCTGAAGTAGCGGTCGAGCTTGTCCTCCATCAGCAGTCGGGTCAGGCCGGCCTGGCCGAGTGGATCCGCTGTCAACAACTCCTTGACGGACAGATCGTCATAGGCCTGAGTCGCCTGCTGGAAGCAGTCGATCACCGTGCCGTCGGCGTCGACGAACCGCATGGGTCGGGCGGATCCGGTGAGATAGGCAAGCCATGACGGGCCCACGTTCATGGAGTTGAGATCCATGTCGATCCCGAGCTCGGCGTAGAGCTTCGGTAGGTCGGCGTAGCCCTTCCAGACCGCGCAGTGGTTGCGGTTCGTGGCCGGAACCCCGCCGTAGACCTCCGCGAACTCACGGACGTCCTTGCGTACGACCTCGGGGAGGATCTCCTCCTGGTCCTCCCCGCCGTACGCCGGATCGGAGGGATCGTGGTGGATCCCGAACGAGTGGCCGCGCTCGCGCCACCGCGCGACCCTTTCCTTCGTGGCGACCGTCCCACGCGTCGTGCCTGACATCAGGTAGATCGTGACCTGTCCACCGTGGGACTCGACGGCGTCGATGAGGGCGTCGAAGTGTTCCGGCGCCGACCAGTCGTCGTCGGAGTCCAGGACGAGAACGCTCCGTAGCTCAGGTGTCGGGTAGTACCACCACCGCGGCTGCGGGTGGCGGGCGAGGTGGTTGACCGCATTGCCGAGCAGCATCGCGTGGATGTCGGCCTGCGGAAGGTGCCAGCACCGCGGGTCGGCGAAACCGGTGAGCAGGTCCTGGATGCGGTACGGTTCGCCGGCGCCGAGACCGTGGCCACCGATCCGGCCCGGGTCGCCCTGCCGGATCAGGGCGACGGCGTGTGGCAGGTCGTAGGTGAACACGACCACGCGGCCCGCGCCGTAGGGCAGTTCGACGACGGCCGGGAAAGCGGTGGGCGTGCGGACGTCGGCCTGGAGCCGCGCCACGGTCACTGCACCGTCGGGCAGTGCGTCGGGTGCGTACGCATCAGCCGGCACGTGCGTCTCGATCGGTTCCTGGGGCACGCCGCTCCCGAGCGGACTCGCCGTACCCGGTCGTACGTACGCGGGCGCCACCATGGTGTGCGTGGAGACGAGGCCGAGGGTGCGGGCCAGCAGCGGGGAGGGGCGGACGAGGATCAGCCGGCCGCCGGCAGCGGCGTAGTCGAGCAGCCGGCCGACCTGCGCCTTGGTGGGGCGGATCCGCGCGACGAGGACGAGGTCGCAACTTGCAAGGCCACCGAGGTTCTCGTCGGACAGGTCGACGATCTCGTGGTCGACCATTCCCTCGGCCCGCAGGATCTCGGCAAGGTAGCGGCCGAACCGGCCGACGGTCTGGTCCCCGCTCAGCACCACACCGATGGTCATGGGCCTTCTCCTTCCTGCCGCCCGGGGTGTGGCCGAAAGTCCGGGACGGTCAGCAGTTCGCTGCCGCGCGCGATCGACTCCGCGGCGAGTACCGCGGGCGCGGCGGTGTCCATCGCCTGGTAGACGTCGAACTCTGGCTGCCGGCCGGCTAGCACGGCGTCCCGGAACGCCACATGGGTGTAGTAGTCGGCGTCGCCATGGCCGCTGCCGCGAGCCTCGGATGGAGCGTCGGTGCGTTCGTAGCGCCAGTCCGCGTCGGCGAGGTCGGCCAACTGCTCGTCGGCCAGCCACAGCTTCGGCCGGTCGCCGGCGCCACGGGACCATTCCACCCGGCCGCCGGTGCCGAGGACCTGGTACCAGTGCCAGTTGCCGTCCGGATGCGGTTGAGCGAAGCTCGCAGCCATCCGCAGGAGGGTGCCCTTCCGGGTACGCATGAGAGCGACCTGCATGTCCGGTTGGGCGAGGGCAGGATGTGCGGCGCTCGGCGCGTCCGTGCTCATGGCCACCACCTGCGTCACCCGGTCGTCGAGCACCCGCAGCATCGGGCTCAGCTCGTGCGGCAGGTAGTGGATCGGCGGCATCAGCTGCGCCCACGTCGGCCGGGCGTCGGGATGGGCCGCGAGCGCGGCGGGGCCAAGCAGGTCGCCGGTGTGCGGATCCTGAAACATCCCTGCGACGTAGTGGTGGAAGTACTGCCCCTCGCACAAGGTGATCCGGCCGAGCCTTCCGCTCGCGACCAGTGACCGCCAGGCCTCGACGAAGCCCCAGTACCGTGTCTGTTCGGCCAGCTGGTAGATCCGGCCGGTGCGTTCGACAGCGAGCACGATCCGCCAGCAGTCCTCGATCGCGTGGGCGGCCGGGACCTCCGCATGGACGTGCTTTCCGGCCTCCAGCGCAATGGCGGCAAGGTCGCCTTGACGCGCGGTCCGGACGGTCAGCGCGATGGCGTCGACCCGTGGATCGCCGAGCAACTCGTCGTACGCCTGGTAGGTACGCACACTCGACGGAAAGCTCAGTTGCGCCCGCGCCCGGTCCAACAAGGGGGCGATCGGGTCGCACAGCGCCGTGACCCGGAACCCTGGTATCCGCTGGAGCATCGGGATCCAGGTGCCGACCGCTCGAGGGCCGAGGCCCGCCACGCCGATCCGGATCTCGTCCATGTCGAAGACTGGCTTCAGGCCAGCTCGGCGGCCGCCGCGTGGTACTCGGCCGCCACTGCGGCGAACGACTGCCGTGGCCGGTCGGGCACCGCGATGTCGATGCTGGGGACGGGGACGCCGTGGCTCGTCGTCAGACGCCAGCCGTCCGTGGTCTCGAACCCAGGGTTCTCCACGGTGAACCCGATGGTCTCGATGTGGTCGAATCCGACGTCGACCGGGAACACGCCGTCGCTGCTTCCAGCCTCGAGGAGCCGGAACGCCAGGGTGGCGCTGGCCTTTCCCCGCAACCGGTCGCTCACGTCGATCGGGCCGTGCAGGGTCGAACACTGCTGCCACAGCGCGAACCCGTGCTGGCACACGTCCTCGAACCAGATCACCTCGCCGTCGATGAGCACCTGCTTGACATGCGTACCTGGCTCACCGAACCGCGCACTGAAGATGTCGTTGTGCCAGAAGGAAAGTTCGTGGCGGGCGGCGTCGGGCTCCACGGCGACGACCTGGGACGCCTCGGCGTACGCGCCCTTCTTCGTTCGTACCGGCGGCACCAGGAAACTCAGCCGGCCGTTGCCGTACATCGCCTTGTTGGTCGAGGAGATCGTGGGCGCGTCGTCGAGCTGCAGGCCATAGGCGGTGACGCCGGCGATCCGACCGTCGCGGGCATAGTCCAGGCCGGAACGGACGACGGCCGCGTTGTAGTCAGGGCTCGGTTCGTTCCACGCGTCGAGAAAGCGTCCGGTGTAGGCGAGCAGGACCACGCCGAGGTCGTACGGCTCGACGGCGGCGCGGATGTTGTCGAGACACGGCCCGACGCTGCTCGCGACGAGGGTGTTGAGATGGTGCCCGTCGAGGAACGGATAGAGCACGAGGTCCAGATGGGGCCCGTACTTCGCGAGGAACTCGTCGCTTGTCGCCGCGTGGTAGTACGTACACAGGTAGAACGCCAGGTCGGGGTTGATGTCCTGTGCGATCTTGCGCATCCGCGCCACGTAGTCGGGGGTGAAGGTGTCCTGGTTGAACTCGAAGTCGTCGATGCCCCAGGCCTTGACGTTCGGCTGCTCGACCGAGAGTTCGGCGCAGGCACGGGCCCACGCGAGATAGTCCATGACATACGGCCGGGAGGCGCGACCACCGTGCCGGTCGGTCTCACTCGGTGGTACGAGGTAGACCCACACGTCGATCCCGGCCCGCGCGGCAGCGGGTGCGAACTCCAGCCGTAGGTCGTCCCAGTCCGTCGGCGAGTCCCAGATGCCATAGATATAGGTGTTGGCGCCGAGCTCGGTGAGCTTCGCCAGCATCGCCGGGGTGTCGATATGACGGTAGCCGTCGGCTCGGGGCGCGGGCTCACGCAGCGTCGCGCCGACCGTGTTACCGCCGCACTGCGACGCCCGGATTCCGCCGCGCGGGATCAGGTGTGCCGCCCGGTGCGTGCCTGCCATGGGGACCTCCGGGTCCGTGAGGCCGACGTCCACGAGCTGTGCCGAGAACGGCCCCGCCACTGGTTTCTCGGATCCTTCTGGGACTGTTGTTCTGGAACCCTTATTCTGGGATTTCAGATACATATCTGCATTTTCGAAGGATGCTAGGCGGCTGGACTGTGGCCACGCAAGCCCCTACGCGGTATCATCTCGCATCTCGTATATGTATCTCAGGTTTCGAAGAGTCGCCTCGGTCGTGGACCACGAGGAGGGCCCCCGATGTCAATCAGGACGACCTCGAGTTACACCCGCAGAGACCTGCTGGCGCTGGGTGGCGCGGCTATGGGCGCCTACGCCCTCACCGGTTGTTCGTTCTTCTCCACCGACCCCGACCGGGCGGCAGGGCCGGAGGCCGCGGCCAAAGGTGCCAAGGAGGCGCCGATGTTGGCCCAACGCGTCAAGGCGGGACAGCTGCCGAAACTCAGTGCCCGCCTGCCGAAGGATCCGCTCGTGGTCCAGCCGCTGAACGAAGCGGGGATCTACGGCGGCACGATGCAGCGCGGGCAGATCGACCTCAACAGCGACGGCCTGCAGTACATGGGCTGGGCGGGGCTGGTCGAGTGGAGTCCGACGACCCCGCCCGAACCGAGCCCCGGCGTCGCCGCGTCGTGGGAGGTCGAGGACGAGGGACGTGCCTACGTCTTCCATCTCCGCGACGGGTTGAAGTGGTCCGACGGCGAACCTTGCACGACCGACGACCTCATGTACGTCTACGAGTACGTCTACCTCAACAAGGAGCTGTGCCCGGTCTTCCCCGGCTGGCTGTCCACCGCTGGCGAGCCCGGGAAGTTCGTGCAGGAGGACAAGCAGACGTTCCGGATCGAGTTCGCCGCGCCACACGGCCTGTTGCTGAAGTACCTCTGCTTCGTCGGTCTCGCAGGCGGCGTCAACCCGTTGCTGCAGCCGAAGCACTACATGAGCACCTTCCACCCTGATATCGCCGGGGAGGAGAAGGTGCAGGCGTTGCTCGCGGAGGCGGGTGTCGACGCGTGGATCGACCACTACCACTCCCGGCACGACCACTGGAAGAACGCCGACCTGCCGGTGCTCGGCCCGTGGCGGATCACCAAAGAGCCCCAGGGCAACAACGCCACGGCGGAGCGGAACCCGTTCTACTGGAAGGTCGATCCCGACGGCCGGCAGCTGCCCTACATCGACAAGGCGACCTACACCTTCCTCGACCAGGAGGCGTTCGGGCTCCGGGCGGCGAACGGACAGGTCGACCTCGCCGCCTGGGACCTGAGCTACCAGTCGGCACCGCTGTTGATCAGGAACGCCGAGGACAAGGGTTTCCGGTTCCTGCGGTGGAAGCCCGACGGACTCTTCCATGCCCTCAACCTCAACCAGAGCCATCCCGACCCGGTCCTCCGCGAGCTCTTCCAGGACATCGACTTCCGCGCCGGCGTCTCGCACGCGATCAACCGCGAGGAGATGCGGGACGCGTTGTTCGCCGGCCAGGGGCGGCTGCAGCACCCCTGCGCACAGCCGGAGGATCCGTACTACATCGACGGCATGGGCATGCGGTTCACGGAGTTCGACGAGGCCAAGGCCAACGACCTGCTCGACCAGGCCGGGCTCACCGACCGCGGTGACAACGGCATGCGACTACGCCCGGACGGCAAACCGATGAAGCTCGTCGCCCAGACCTTCACGATCGGGGTCGGCGTACCGACCGTCCAGATTCTCGAGTTCGTCAAGCGCTACTGGGCGCAGGTCGGCATCGACCTGGCAATCAAGAACGTCTCGTCCGAGCTCTGGTACGCGAGCATCTGGCACGGAGACTTCGACCTCAACTGCTATGTCCCCGCGGGTTACCTGTGGGACATCGACTCGCTGTGGTACGTCCCGACGAGCGGTCTGACCTACTGGGCACCGAAGTACGGCAACTGGTACGGCGATCCTGCGGGGGAGTTCTCGATGAAGCCCGACGGCGAGATCCGCCAGCTGCAGGTGCTCTACGACGAGCTCGTCCAGCAGGCCGACGACGACCAGCGACTCGCGCTCGGGCAGGAGATCCTGAAGCTGCACGACAAGAACGTCTGGATCATCGGCACGGTCCAGTCGGCATTCGCGCCGGTGGTTGTGAGCGCGGACATGGGCAATGTTCGCGACGACGCGGTGGCGAGTTACCGCACGTTGTACGAAGCGGCGATGGACCTGTCCCAGCTGTACTTCAAACACCCCGAGCAACACACCTGAGCGGGCCCGCCCGGTCATGGTCGCCTACCTGCTGCGTCGGCTGCTCTATGTCGTACCGACGGTGTTCCTGGTGTCGTTGGTGTCGTTCCTGATCATCCAACTGCCACCCGGGGACTACCTCAGCACGGTGGTTGCGAACCTGTCACGCACGGGCCAGAACGTCGATCCAGCGCAGCTCGCGGCGCTGAAGGAGAGGTACGCCCTCGACCAGCCGGTCATCGCGCAGTACTGGAAGTGGATCACCAACATCATCCTCCACGGCGACTTCGGCCAGTCGTTCGAGTATGGGCGTTCCGTGTCGACCCTGCTCGCCGAGCGCCTTCCGCTCACTCTCGCACTCGGCCTCTCGACCCTGTTGTTCACCTGGGCGGTCGCGCTGCCCGCTGGAATCTATTCGGCGGTACGAAAGTACTCCGTCGGCGACTACGTGCTGACCGCCGTAGCTTTCCTCGGCATCGCGATACCGGGATTCCTGCTTGCTCTCACGGTCGCGTACATCCAGTTCCGCTACTTCGACAAGACCGTCGGCGGACTGCTCTCACCCGACTACGTAGGCGCCAGGTGGAACCTCGGCAAACTGCTCGACCTGTTCGACCACGTGTGGCTGCCGGTCCTGGTCCTGTCCCTCGGCGGCATCGGCGGAACGATCCGCATTTTGCGGGCCAACCTGCTCGACGAACTCCATAAGCCCTACGTCGTGACCGGTCGAGCCCGCGGACTCTCCGAGCGCCGGCTGATCGCGCACTATCCGGTGCGCGTCGCGCTCAACCCGTTCATCGCCACGATCGGCTGGCTCATCCCCGCATTGTTCGACGGGGAGGTGCTCGTCGCGACGGTGCTGGGTCTGCAGACCACCGGGCCGTTGCTGCTCGGGGCGTTGGAGAGCCAGGACATGTACCTCGCCGGCAGCATCATCTTCATCGCCTGCGTCCTCACCGTCATTGGCACCCTGGTCTCCGACATCCTGCTCGCCCTCGTCGACCCCCGCGTGCGGGAGGGATACCGATGAGGCAGGCGCCGCAGTACAAACTCGTCTGGTGGAGGTTCCGCCGGAACAAGCTCGCAGTCGTCGGGGCGGTCGTGCTGGGCCTGATCTATCTCACGGCGGCACTTTGTGAGTTCTGGGCACCGGCAACGCCGGACACCTATCGCGCCACCTATTCCTACGCGCCTCCCCAGCGCGTGCACGTCTCCTTCGACGGTGGTGTTCAGCTGTTCGTCCACGACTACCGCACGCGGGCGAACCCCGACACGATGCTGCGGGAGTTCACCGTCGACACGTCCACGCGCGTTCCGCTCCGCTTCTTCGTCAAAGGCGAGAAGTACAAGCTGTGGGGGCTGTTCCCGAGCGACATCCACTTCTTCGGCCCGGTGGAACCCGGTCGGCCGTTCTACGCCCTCGGTGCCGACGAGCAGGGTCGTGACCTCGCGACCAGGTTGATCTACGGCGCACGGATCTCGATGTCGGTGGGACTGATCGGTGTCCTCGTCGGACTGGTCCTGGGCGTCCTGCTCGGTGGGATCTCGGGCTACTTCGGCGGTGTCACCGACACCGTGATCCAGCGCGTCATCGAGTTCGTCATGTCCGTGCCCACGTTGCCGCTGTGGCTGGGCCTGGCAGCGGCTGTGCCGCCGGGGTGGGGGCCGATCAAGACGTACTTCGCCATCACCATCATCCTGTCCCTGATCGGTTGGACCGGGCTGGCGAGGGTGGTCCGCAGCCGATTCCTGCAGATCAGGTCGGAGGACTACGTGCTCGCGGCCGAGCTGGATGGGGTACGCCGGATGCGGATCATCAACCGGCACATGCTTCCGGCGTTCACGAGCCATATCATCGCGACGCTCACCCTCACCATTCCCGGCATGATCCTCGGGGAGACGGCACTGTCGTTCCTCGGCCTCGGACTGCAACCGCCCGTGGTGAGCTGGGGTGTCCTGCTGCAGGACGCGCAGAACATCCGTGTGCTGTCGACGGCTCCCTGGCTGCTCCTGTCGGGCGCGGCTGTCATCGTCGCGGTCGTGGCGCTCAACTTCGCCGGCGACGGCCTCCGCGACGCCGCCGATCCGTACGAAACCTGAGGGGAGGAACGATGGCTAGCCATGCCGAGCAGAACGGCGCTCCACTGCTCGACGTTCGCGGGCTACGGACCCACTTCGAGCTCGACGAAGGTCGTGTGCGTGCCGTCGACGGCGTTGACCTCACTGTCAGGGCCGGTGAGACGCTCTGCATCGTCGGAGAGTCCGGCTGCGGCAAGAGCGTCACGGCGCGGTCGATCCTCCAACTCGTCGAGCGCCCGGGCCGGATCGTCGCCGGTGAAGTGCTCCTGCGCCTCGGCCCCGATCATCAGGTCCTGACGACACGGCACCCGTCTCGGCGTGACCGGGCGGCCGTCGCGGCGGCCGAGGACGGCGTACTCGACCTCGCCCAGCTCGACCCGAAGGGCACCGCCGTCCGGCAGATCCGCGGCAGGGACGTCGCGATGATCTTCCAGGAGCCTATGGTGTCGCTGAGTCCGGTGCACACGATCGGGCACCAGATCGCCGAGAACATCCGTACGCACGAGGATGTCACGAAACGCGACGCCCGCGACCGCGCGATCGAGGAGCTCCGCCGGGTCGGCATCCCACGGCCGGAGCGCCGAGTGGACGCCTACACCTTCCAGCTGTCCGGTGGCATGCGGCAGCGCGCGATGATCGCGATGGCCCTCGCCTGCCGGCCCAAGCTCCTCATCGCCGACGAACCCACGACGGCGCTCGACGTCACGACGCAGGCGCAGATCCTCGAACTGCTGCAGGAACTTCAGGCGCAGTCCGGCATGGCCGTCGTCTTCATCACCCACGACCTCGGTGTGGTCGCGGAGATCGCCGACGACGTAGCGGTGATGTATCTCGGCATTGTGGCGGAGTACTGCGCGGTCGACGAACTGTTCCACGATCCACGTCATCCGTACACCAAGGCACTTCTGGAGTCGGTGCCCAGAGTCGGTCGGCGGGCCAGACGTCGGCTCGCCACCATCACCGGGATGGTTCCGCACCCGTACGAGCGCCCTGCCGGTTGCCCGTTCCATCCGCGGTGTCGCGACGCGATGGCAGAACTCTGCGAGACGACACTCCCGCCCAGACTCGCAACGGACGGGTCGGCGTCGGCGGAGGTCCACGGCGGTGGGCGCTCGGTTCGCTGCCTGCTCTATGAGACGCCCGAGGCCGTCCGGGACGGAACGACGGCACGACGGGAGGTCCGCCGATGACGGCCGTACGGTCGGAGCGGGAACGTTCTGACGCGTCCGCACTTGGCACAGGCAGCGATCCCGAGGCACTGCTCGACATCCGCAACCTGTCCATGCGGTTCCACGTCGGTCGGGGATTCCTCGGCATGGGCGCACGGATGACCGTCAACGCCGTGTCCGACGTGAACCTGACCGTGCGTCGAGGGGAAACGCTCGGCCTGGTGGGCGAGTCCGGGTGCGGCAAGACGACACTTGGCCGCTGCATCCTCCGCGCGTACAAGCCGACGTCCGGCGAGCTCCGCTACCGCCGCGAGGACGGCGCAGTCGTCGACCTCGCCACGATGGGCACCCGGCAGCTACGGCCGTACCGGCGTCAGATCCGTACCGTGTTCCAGGACCCGAACTCCTCGCTCAACCCGCGGATGACCCTGCTCCAGATCGTCGGGGAGCCCTTGCTGGCAAACGATCTCGCCCGTGGAGAGGAACTCCGGGAGCGGGTCGCCGAAGGGCTGCGGCTCGTCGGCCTCCGGCCGGAGTACATGCGGCGTTACCCGCACGCGTTCTCCGGCGGCGAGCGGCAGCGCATCGGGATCGCCCGGGCCCTGATCACGGGTCCGCGCCTCGTGGTCGCTGACGAGGCGGTGTCGGCCCTGGATGTGTCTGTACGCAGCCAGATCCTCAACCTGCTCGACGATCTGCAGGAACAGCTCGGCCTGACCTACGTCTTCGTCTCGCACGATCTCTCCGTGATCCAGCACCTCTGCTCCCGGGTCGCCGTGATGTACCTCGGCCGGATCGTCGAGGAAGCCACGACCGACGATCTCTTCGAACGGCCCCGGCACCCCTACACCGAGACGCTCCTGCGGGCGTTGCCACTGCCTGACCCTCGGTTACGGGGTAGCAGGAAGCGCATCCCCTTGCGGGGCGAGGTTCCAGACCCGGCGAGCCCGCCGGCCGGGTGCACGTTCCATCCCCGCTGTCCGTACGCGCAGGAGCGCTGCGACACCGAGGAGCCAGCTCTCCTTCCGCTGCGTTCTCGTCGTACCGCCCGGTGCCACTACGCGGACACGCTCGACCTGGAGGGTGTCGTGGCGGACTGACCGGCCCAGGCTAATCTTCGATATGTCGTAAGAACCTGCGAACGCGGGAGCAAGGGGGCCCCTGTGAGCGCCAAGCCAGCAGCACGGCCGGCCTCGCCGTCGACCGATCGTGCCTTGACCGTCCTCGAAACCCTGATCGAGGCCGAAGGCCCGCTGACATTGACCATGCTCGCCCAGACCGCGGGTGTCCCATTGGCCACGTGCGCGTCGATCGTCCAGACGTTCGAGGAACGCGGATACGCCGCCCGCCAGATCGTCGGCCGAAGCCACTTCTGGCAGCCGACCCTCAGGCTGTACGCCATGGCCTCGAGCCTGGTCCGCAAGATCGATCCCGCGAGTGTGTCCCGCCAGCACCTCCGCGCCCTGAGCGACACGGTCGGCATGCCGGCTCACCTCGGCGCTCTCGACGGGACGGCGATCGTCTACGTGGCGAAGGCGGCGACACCCGGATTCATCCAGTTCGACACGTTCATCGGTAAGGTCGCGCCGTTCAACCTGACCGCGCTCGGCCGGGCGATCGCCGCTCACCTGCCCGACGCAGAACTCACGCCGCTGCTCGACCACCTGGTCGCCGGATCCGGTCCGAATGCCCGACGCCCCGCCGTCAAGGGCTTCCGCAAGGAACTCGCAACGACCCGCGCCAACGGATATGCGATCGAAATCGAAGAGGAACAGGCAGAGATCGGTTGCGTCGCCGCCCCGGTCTTCGATGCCTCGGACCGGGTGAGGTACGCGGTGGGCGTCACCGGGTTCTCCCGTGATTTCACCGAGGACGCGCTGCCAGGCATCATCGCGGCTGTGCAGAAGGCCGCCGCCGCGATCTCCACCGACCTCGGCGTCGTCGAGCTGCCCCGTTAGTGGGGCCGGCCCGGCCTTGTGAGGTTCGCGTGCGCGGGATCGACGATGAGGGCCGCGAAGTGCTGACGTTCATCGAGGGTGATGACGGCCGTCACGTCCGGCACAGTGAGCAGACGCTGGCCCTTGCCGGGAAGCTGGTCCGACGGTTTCACGATGCCGTGCAGGGGTTCCGACCGCCACCAGACGCGGTGTGGCGCCGAACGGGATCGGCGGATGAGTCCTCTGGGCGACTGATCATCTGCCACCACGATCTGGCGCCGTACAACACGATCTACCGGCAGGGGAGGCCCACGGCGTTCATCGACTGGGATCTCGCCGGTCCGGCGCCGGCCCTCGCCGACGTGGCCCATGCGGCATGGTCGTTCGTCCCGCTCTACCCCGACGAGGTGTGCGTCCGGATCGGTCTCCCGGTCCTTCCGCGCGGGCCTCGGCTCCGCGAGTTCTGCGACGGTTACGGACTGCAGGAGCGCGAGAGTTTCCTCGACGCCGTACGTACTCATCTGGTCGCCCACACCAGCCCGACCGCTCAGCGGAGCGTTCCTTATCTCGACTCGATGAGGAAGGAGTGGCAAGCACACCTTGCGTAGTACGACAGCAGCACTTGTACAGAGAGCAACGATCGAACGCGCTGGTCTCGGAATCCGAGACAGTGGACTGTACGCGATGTGAGACAGCGGATGCGACACACGCCAGTTCCCCTACGAGACACCGCAAAGCGGCACGGATCGCGCAGTCCAGCGGGACGACAACAACGAATGAGGCAGGATGAACGGGACCGGAGCAGTCGACGTCGCCGTTGTCGGGTTGGGGTTCGGTGAGGACTTCCTGCCGTTGTACGCCGCCCATCCGTCGGTGGGTGAGGTGGGGATTGTCGACCAGTCGAGGGAGCGGCTCACCGAGGTGGGCGACAGGCATGGGATCGCCGCACGCTTCACCGATATTGCCGAGGTGCTGGCCGACGCACGCTGGGATGCCGTCCACATCCTCGCGCCGGTCGCCTTTCACTCCTCGTACGCGCTGGCCGTGCTCAGGGCGGGGAAGCACTGCGCATGTGCAGTGCCGATGGCCAGCGAGATCGCGGACCTGCACGCGATCGTCGCCGCCCAGCGCGAGTCCGGGAAGAACTACATGATGATGGAGACCGCCGTCTACGGGCGGGAGTATCTCGTCGCGGAGGAGATGTATCGCAAGGGTGAGCTGGGCGGCCTCACCTTCTACCGCGGCTACCACATCCAGAACCTCGACGGATATCCGGAGTACTGGCGCGGCTATCCGCCGATGAAGTACATCACCCACGCGCTGTCGCCGATCCTCGCACTCACGGGCAACACGGTCGCCGATGTCACCGCGTACGGCTCGTCGAAGCTGACCGCCGATCGGGTGGGGTCGTACGACAATCCCTTCCCGCTGCAGGTGGGACTCTTCCGGTTGGCCGACTCCGATGTCGTCGCCGACGTCACCATGTCGTTCTTCCAGACCGCGAGGTCCTACGTGGAGGGCTTCTCGGTCTATGGCGACCGTCAGAGCCTCGAGTGGTCGGGGGCGCCGGGCGAGGCGATGCGGTTGTTCGAACTGCAGCCGGCCGGCCCGGCGGAGTCACCCAAGGGCTCACGCGGTCGGCACGCCCGCGAGTCCGTCCTGGAGCCGCCTGACTACGCGCACCGGCTGCCGGAGCAGCTCGCCCGGTTCGTCCGTACGTACACGCTGGAATCGCACGACGGTGGGCCGGTGACCACGAAGACGGCCGGGCACGGCGGATCCCATCCGTACCTCGTACACGAGTTCATCTCCAGCATCGTCGAGGAACGGCCGCCAGCGATCGACGCGGTGACCTCGGCCGCGTGGACCGCGCCCGGGATCGTCGCGCACGAATCCGCACTCGGAGGGGGCGAGCGCCTCGCAGGCCCGTCGTTCGACGGCTGACATCCGACGGCTGACATCGAAGGACCACCGCACCGA
This sequence comes from Actinopolymorpha sp. B17G11, assembly GCF_040196095.1. NCBI lineage: Bacteria > Bacillati > Actinomycetota > Actinomycetes > Propionibacteriales > Actinopolymorphaceae > Actinopolymorpha > Actinopolymorpha sp. B17G11. Next base: position 86,171 of record NZ_JBEFTW010000008.1, on the reverse strand, counting down.
CAGGGAGACTGATCGCCAGTCCCGGTTACCACCTTCCGCGGTGTTCGGGAACGAGGCGGACGAGGGGGGTGATGCACACGAGCATGATCGCGAAGACGAGGAAGATGTACGCCTGCGTCGCCCCGGCATCGCTGCTTCGCGCGAGCACGGCGGTGGAGATCGACACGGCCACGATGGACCCGGACTGCCGGAACATCCCACGGAGCCCGGCAACCGCGGCGAGGTGGTCGCGCGCGAGTTGCAGGCTCGCGTTGTTCGACGCGGGTACGGCGAGGCCCATGCCCAGGCCGGTGACGCCGGTGGCGACCGCCAGCCATCCGTACGACGAACTCCCCACCGGGGCGAACGCCAGTCCGACCAGCCCGCCGGCGACGAGCAGGAATCCGATGACGATCGGTAGCCGGCAGCCGGTACGGCGCAACGCCAGGACCGCGAGCCCGGCGACGCAGATCATCCCGACCGCGCGGGCGGTGAGCAGCGTCCCGCCCTCCAGCCCGTCGAAGCCGAAGCGCGCCTCGGCGTAGAGGGGGAGCAGCGCCCCGAATCCGAGTGCGGCGGTCCCGAACCAGAAGTTGATCAGGTTCATGATCCCGAATCCCTTGCCGCGCAGGAGTCGCCAGGGAATGAACGGGGCGGCGGACTTTCTCGTGTGCTGGACGAAGAGCACCGCCAACACCAGGGCGAGCACCTCCGAGACGAGGAACGCCGGATGCAGGATCTGCGTACTGGCGTTGCCGAGGGTGGTGATTCCGTACATCGCCGCCAGGATCGCGCCGGCGAACAGCACGACTCCGCGGACGTCGGTCCGAGCGACCGGCTTGCGGCCACCCGCCGGGATGAGCGCCGCCGCCAGGGCGAAGAGGACGAGGCCGATCGGGACGTTGATGAGAAAGATCCCACGCCAGGACCAGTACGTCACGAAGACGCTCCCGATGATCGGTCCGACGATGCCGCCGATCGGGAAGATGCTCGTGAACATGCCGAGTGCGCGGTCCCGCCCGCTGCCGAAGTGGTCGGCGACGATACCGGTGGCCGACGGCATGAACGCGCCGCCGCCCAGCGCCTGCAGGGCACGGAACCCGATCAGCAGGTAGATGTTGTCGACCAGGCCGCAGCACAGGGAGGCGGTCACGAACACCACGATGGCGCCGAGGAAGACGCGCTTGCGGCCGTACTGGTCGCTGAGCCTGCCGGCGAGTGGCAGCACCACGATCTGGCCGAGGGCGTAGATCGTGATCGTCCAGCCGCTCCAGTTGATCCGCGTCTGCATGTCCTGCTGGATCGCGGTGAGAGCGGTCGCCACGCTGGTCTGGTCGATCGAGCCCATGAAGAGGGCGATCGACACGATGGCGAAGACGATGCCGCGACGGGGGAGCGGTTCGTCTCCGACGCTGGTGGTCGCCGGCGCTGCTGGGGGCTTGCCTTGGCTGTCCGACGTCGACGCCGAGGCCGAGCCGGCTGCTTGTGCCGATGTCGGTGCGGACGTCGATGTCGGTGCGGACGTCGATGTCGGTGCGGACGTCGATGTCGGCTCGGTGGGCTTCTCCTGCTTGGCCGAGGCCGGTCCTGGCGCAGGCGTACGGACCATATGCTTGCGCTTCCCGCGCCCCCGTCCGTGGCGGGTGGTGGAGCCAGCTCGTCGCTGCAGAGGGTGGTCCTCAGGTGATGACGGCTCCGATGTGCGCATTGTGTCAGACTACATTGCTTGCCGGCAGGCAACTAAGAGGTGGAGAGATGGTGGACGCCGACACGGTTACCCGCCTGCGCGTCGTCATCGGCAGGCTGGCCCGAGAGCTCAACGCGACGGCGACGGGCGAGGGCCTGACGCCGACCCAGGCGTCGGTGCTCGGTCTGGTGACGGGGCGCGGCCCGCTGGGCATGGCAGAACTCGCCGGGCTCGAGGGTCTGAACCCCACGATGCTCTCCCGGGTCGTCGGCCGGCTCGACGAGCTGGAACTTGTTCAGCGACGTCCGGATCCGGCCGACCTGCGCGTGGTACGGGTGGAGGTGACCCCGGCCGGGCGGCGCGTCCACCAGCGCATCCGGACACTGCGGACACGAGCCGTCTCCTTGTGTCTGGAACGGCTGCCAGACGAGACCGCGCGCACTCTCCTCGACGCCCTGCCCGCGCTCGAGGCGCTGGTCGACGAGCTCAAGGTGACCAAACCTGACCACGACCACCCAGGCGTACGGCGACGCGGGTGATGATCTGTGGTGCCGTGTCCTACCTGTAGCCCTGTCCCTGAGCGGAGTTGAGAAGCTTGTCGGTCCACCGTCGCGTCGCTCCACCCGTCCGCATGGTCGCCCTCGATCTCGACGGGACCATCCTCGAGTCGGGCACCACGATCGACCACCAGGTGCTCACGACACTCGAAACCCTGCAGACCAAGGGCGTCATGTGCGTGACCGCGACCGGACGTCCGCTCGACTTCCAGGTCGAGCTCTTCGAGCGACACAACGTCGGCCCGGCGACCGGCCGGTTCGCGGCACTGATCGCCAACGAGCGAGAGATCCATCTTCTCGACGAGCACCGGCAACCCGCTCCCGCCTACCACCCGTACGACGAATGGAACGTCGTCATCCGCAAACGTTGGGACGCGCTCATCGACGAGGCGATGCGGTGGGTGGACAGGGTGGCGGCGGAGGCCGATCGCCGTGGGTGGACGTCCAGGAGGTTCGACCGAAGCGAGATCGCGCGCCGTGGTCTGGCGACCATCCGGCTGGAGCTGTCCCAGCACGCCGCCGTCCTTCGCGACTGGCTGGCGGACCAGTTGCTGGACGCGGAGAGCGAACTCGCCTGCAACCGGAACACCCGGCTGGTCCAGGTGGTCGATCGCCAGGCCGGCAAGGGCAACGTCCTGGCGACTCTCGCGGACCTGTGCGGCGTCCCTGCCGATCAGGTCCTCGCGATCGGCGACTCCTCCAACGACATGTCGATGTTGGACGGCGCGTTCGGGTTCCGCGCCGCGACACCCGGCAACGCCGACGCGGAGGTCAAGGACGCGGTCAGAAAATGCGGCGGTTACGTGGCGCAGGCCACGGTGGGGGCAGGTGTGATCGAGGCACTCACCGCGGTGACCGCGCTGGTCACACCGACCGCGACTACCCCGCCCACCCCACCGACCGCTACAGGTCAGTCGCCGTCTCAGTCCCACGACACGCCGGTGTAGCGGTCGAAGGCCGTACGACTGTGTTCCACTGAGGCAAGCTCGTCCAGCTGGCTGTGGTCCTGCTCCAGCAGGAGGTACTCGAAGTTCGGGCAGTCGAGAGCGGTGTCGATGATCTCCTGGATCGGCATGATGCCCGTCCCGATCTCGGTGAAGCAGCGGGGATCCTTCGTCTCGAGAAACGTTTCCATCGTGATCGGCGCGTTGCGGTCGACAATCCCCTCGAACATGACCAGAGGTTGCGGCGCATCGCGCGGGAAGTCCTTCTGATGGAGCAGGATCAGGCGGTCGCGGTACTTCTTCATCATCGTGACAGGATCCTGGCCGCCCCGTGCCATCCAGTAGGTGTCCATCTCCACGTAGACAAGGCCAGGATCGGTGTGCTCCATGATCAGGTCGTAGACCGTCCGGCCGTCGACAATCTGAAATTCCTGGTAGTGGTTGTGGTAATAGAACCGCATCCCGCGCGCCCGGCAGAGTTCACCTACGTCGTTGAAGAACTCGGCGCGGCGGAGAACGTAGTCCATGTCCGCGTACGGGAAGAACTCGATGTCACAACCGACCCGCGTGTTTCCCAGCTCCCCGTGGTAGTCGAGGATTTCCGGCAGGCGGTCCAGGTTCAACGGGTTGATGTGACAGCCGACGATATCCATGCCGAGTCGGTCCAGTATCGCGCGCAGATCCCTGGCCGGCATGCCGAACCCGATCCCGTCATCGGTGTCCGCGTGGTGATTGGCGCCTTCGAGGTGGGTGAAGCCGAGTTCTGCCAGCCTCTCGAGCGTTCGATGCGGGTCTTTGCCCATCGAGGTCCGGACGGAGTACAGCTGGATTCCCACGCGCACCGACACTTTGGGCACCTCCGCTTTCACCATCGGATCGAAACCGCGGACGCTACTTGACGGACCAGGACGACACAAGGCCGGTGCTTTTCCGTGCGCAGACATGCCTAATTGCTGCCTTGTGACGTACGTACCTCGCTATTGGTCGAGCAGGATCTGCGCGATCGCCCTGTCCGGCCCTGTGTGCACAGTGGTGTCGGCGTTCCCCACGTCCCAGAGAACGTTCTGCAGAACGCGTCCGAGCGTCCAGCCGATGGCGCCCTGCCGGTCAAGGCCGAGCGTGTCGGTCATCAGGTCCAAGCGGCGTCGCACGGCACGCGGAACGTCTGCCGTCGCGACAACGTCGTCCCATCGGTTGTGCAGGGCAGGGAGCGGTTCGAATCCGGGGTCGCCGGCCAGGGGTTTGGGGTCGATCGCCAGCCAGGCGGCAGATCGGCATATCCGTGGATATGTACGGCGTGGACAGCGCGCGGCACGATGTCGAGGTCAGCCGGTCACCACCGGCCGGGATGTCTCCGCGCTCACGAAGACGCCGGCGGATTCGCCGTGCTGCAAAGCTTGCGCCGCACGCGCCCGGCGAGGACGACCGTGCCGCGATCCGCGCCGACGGGAAAGGGCGCCGCGGTACGCTGGCCGGACCAGCGAGGAGGGTATGGATGAGCGCGGACAAGGTGGTTCCCCTACGGCCCCGGACGCGACCGCCAGAACTGCCTTTGCGTGCGGCCATCGGCCGGGCGTTGCGCGACGTCCGCACCGAGCAGGAGCGGACCCTGACCGAGGTCGCTGACGCCGCGGGCATGTCGATGCAGTACCTCTCCGAGATCGAGCGGGGCCGCAAGGAGGCTTCGTCGGAGATTCTCGAAGCCGTGTGCGCCGCCCTGAACATCCGCCTTGCCGACCTGGTGGCGCGGACCTTTCGGGTGCTGACCGTCGAGGCCCGCGCCATCCCGGCCGGGCGTCCCACCGGCCCGGTGCTCATGGCCGCGTGAACATCGGCTCCAGAAGCTCGCTGCGGTTGGTGATCACGCCGTCGACCAGGCCGTACTCGCGCGCCTCGTCAGCGTCGAACACGCGTTCGCGGTCGGTGTCGGCGCGGAGGGACTCGATGGACCGTCCGGTGTGCTCACTGAGGACCTGAAGCATCTGGGCACGCACCCGTGAGACTTCCCGGGCCTGCAGTTGCAGGTCCGACAGAGCGCCCTGCCCCCTGGCCTCCGGCTGGTGCAGGAGCACCCGGGAATGCCTGAGCGCGAAGCGTTTGCCGGGTGCGCCAGCGGCCAGGAGCACAGCAGCGGCCGAGCTCGCCTGCCCGAGACAGATCGTCGCCACGTCAGGAAGTACGTACTGCATCGTGTCGTAGATCGCCATCAGTGCGCTGAACGAACCACCGGGTGAGTTGATGTAGAGCGAGATCTCGGTGTCCGGACTCGCACCCTCGAGATGGACGAACTGCGCCATGACGACGTTCGCCACGTCGTCGTCGATCTCGCTGCCGAGGAAGATGATGCGGTCGGACAGCAGGCGGCTGAAGACGTCGGTGGCGCGCTCGCCGGTGTGGGTGCGTTCGATGACGTTGGGGATGGTGTAGTGGGCCATGGCTCAGAACCCCCTGCGGCCGATGCCGTGACCGATGGTGTCGAGGGAGTCCACCACCGTGTCGATCATCCCGTAGTCGCGGGCCTCCTCGGGGGCGAACCAGCGGTCGCGGTCGCTGTCGCTCCGGATGGTCTCGACCGACTGGCCGGTGTGCTCGGCGAGGAGCCGCTGCATCTGTGCCTTGGAGTACTCCAGATTCTCCGCCTGGATCTCGATGTCGACGGCGGTTCCGCCGATCCCGGCCGAGCCCTGGTGCATCATGATCCGGGTGTGCGGCAGGCTGAACCGCTTGCCCTTCGTACCGGCACAGAGCAGGAACTGGCCCATGCTCGCCGCGAATCCCATCGCCAGGGTCGACACGTCGTTGGGGATCAGTCGCATCGTGTCGTAGATCGCCATCCCGGCGTAGACCACGCCGCCGGGGCTGTTGATGTACAGGCTGATGTCGCTCCTGGGGTCCTCCGCCGACAGCAGTAGCAGCTGGGCGCAGACCCGGTTGGCGCTGACGTCCTCGACCTCTGAGCCGAGTAGGACGATGCGATGGTGCAACAGGCGGGCGGCCAGCTGGTCGTCGAAGGTGTTCGTGCCGGTGGCCGCCTCGATCATGGACAGGTTCACGGTGCCTCCTTGAGGGTCCGTTCCGACCACCACTGTCGTCGAGGAACGGCCCTCGCCGGCTCATCCTCTGCTGTGGGCAGATCCGCTGAGGGCGAACGAGATCAGCCCCATCGCGGTGCCAGCCCGCCCGCGTCAGATGGCGCACCACGGCAGGCGCCGCACCGCCCGGCCGATGCGCCACAACACCGGGTCGACCCGTCCTTGGTATCCTCGGACCCGGGTCGAGAGGCGCTGCAACGGGCTGATGCCCGCCACGCTCGACCCGGACTGTTGATCGCAAGGGCGCCTCCCAGCGAGTGGGAGGTGCTCCAGTGGTCAGGTCTTCGAGCCGCGACGATGATCGTGGACAGGACGACGCCCGAGGTACGCGCGGAGTCACGGCGGGTGAAGCCGCTCACGGTCTTCGAGAACTCCTCGACCAGCGCATCGTCGTGCTCGACGGGGCCTGGGGCACGATGCTGCAGCAGGCCGGCCTGGCACCGGCGGACTACCGCGCGGACTGGCTCAGCGATCACTCGCACGACGTGACCGGCGACCCTGACCTGCTGAACCTCACGCGTCCCGACGTCGTTCTCGACGTGCACCGGCAGTACCTCACGGCGGGTGCGGACATCACCACGACGAACACCTTCACCGCGACCAGCATCGGCCAGGCTGACTACGGGCTGCAGGCGCTGGTACCGGAGATGAACCTGCGCGGCGCGCAGCTGGCCCGCCAGGCGGCCGACGAGGTGGGCGGCCGGTTCGTCGCCGGCTCGATCGGACCGCTGAACGTCACGTTGTCGCTGTCGCCGAACGTCGAGGACCCCGCCTATCGCGCGGTGACCTTCGATGAGGTCCGGACCGCGTACGCCGAGCAGATCCAGGCCCTGGCCGAGGGGGGCGTCGACGTCCTGCTGATCGAGACGATCTTCGACACGCTCAACGCGAAGGCGGCCGTCGCCGCCGCGCGCGAGGTCGCGCCGCACCTGCCGTTGTGGATCTCGGTCACGATCGTCGACCTGAGTGGCCGCACGCTGTCGGGCCAGACCGTCGAGGCGTTCTGGCGTTCGGTCGAACACGCCGAGCCGCTGGTCGTCGGTCTGAACTGCTCCCTGGGTGCGGACGAGATGCGGCCGCACGTCGCGGAGCTGTCCCGGCTGGCCGACACCTACACCGCGTCCTATCCCAACGCCGGCCTGCCGAACGCGTTCGGTGGGTACGACCAGACGCCGCCGGAGACTGGCCGGCTGCTCGGCGAGTTCGCGAGCGCGGGCCTGGTCAACATCGTCGGTGGCTGCTGCGGTACGACGCCGGCCCATATCGAGCAGATCGCGGCCGCCGTCGCCGGTATGTCACCGCGCGAGGTTCCGCCGGCCGCGACACACACCCGCTTCAGCGGTCTCGAGCCCTTCGAGATCGGCGCGGACACCGGGTTCGTCATGATCGGCGAACGCACCAACGTCACCGGCTCGGCGAGGTTCCGCCGCCTGATCGAGGGCGACGACCACCAGGCCGCCGTCGACGTCGCCTTGGAGCAGGTCCGTGGTGGGGCCAACCTGCTCGACGTCAACATGGACGCCGACCTGCTCGACAGCGAGCAGGCCATGACCACGTTCCTCAACCTGGTCGCGACGGAGCCGGAGGCGGCCCGCCTTCCGATCATGGTCGACAGCTCGCGGTGGAGCGTGCTGGAGGCCGGGCTGAAATGCGTCCAGGGCAAGGGAATTGTCAACTCCATCAGCCTCAAGGAGGGTGAGGAGCCCTTCCTCGAGCAGGCGCGGAAGGTCCGCGCCTACGGCGCCGGCGTGGTCGTGATGGCCTTCGACGAGCAGGGCCAGGCGGACACCACGGAGCGCAAGGTGGAGATCTGCGCCCGGGCGTACGACCTGCTCACGCAGCGGATCGGCTTCCCTGCCGAGGACATCGTGTTCGACCCCAACGTGCTCGCGGTCGCGACCGGGATCAGTGAGCACAACGGTTACGCGAAGGCGTTCATCGACGCACTGCAGTTGATCAAGGAGCGGTGCCCGGGCGCGCGGACGAGCGGTGGCATCTCCAACCTGTCGTTCTCCTTCCGTGGCAACAATGTCGTACGCGAGGCGATGCACTCGGCGTTCCTGTTCCATGCCGTACGCGCGGGTCTCGACATGGGCATCGTCAACGCCGGCCAGCTGGCCGTCTACCAGGACGTGCCGGCGGACCTGCTCGAGCTGGTCGAGGACGTCCTGTTCGACCGGCGCCCTGACGCCACCGACCGGCTCGTCTCCTTCGCGGAGACGGTGAGCGGTTCCGGCACCCGTCGTACCGTCGATCTGTCCTGGCGCGAAGCAGGCGTCGAGGAGCGGCTCGCCCACTCCCTCGTGCACGGCATCGTCGACTTCATCGAGGAGGACACCGAGGAAGCCCGGCAGCAGGCGGCGCGTCCGCTCGACGTGATCGAGGGACCGCTCATGGACGGCATGAAGATCGTGGGTGACCTCTTCGGCGCCGGGAAGATGTTCCTGCCCCAGGTGGTGAAGAGCGCGAGGGTGATGAAGCGGTCGGTTGCCTATCTCGAGCCGTTCATGGAGGCCGAGAAGCAGCAGGCGATCAAGGAGGGGCGGGCGGAATCCGTTCGTGGACAGGGGAAAGTGGTCCTGGCCACCGTCAAGGGCGACGTCCACGACATCGGCAAGAACATCGTGGGTGTCGTCCTCGGCTGCAACAACTACGAGGTCGTCGACCTCGGCGTGATGGTGCCCGCGTCGGTCATCCTGGACACCGCGGCCGCCGAGAACGCTGACGCTGTGGGGCTCTCTGGCCTCATCACGCCGTCGTTGGACGAGATGGTCACCGTCGCTACGGAGATGCAACGCCGCGGGCTGAAGCAGCCGCTGCTGATCGGTGGTGCCACGACCTCGCGCCAGCACACGGCGGTACGCATCGCCCCCGCCTACGACAACACCACGGTTCACGTGCTCGACGCGTCCCGGGTCGTCGGCGTCGTCTCGAACCTGCTCGACACCGACCGGGCCGAGGAACTGGCTGTGAGCAACCGCGCCGAGCAGGAACGGCTGCGCGAACAGCATGCGGGCAGACGGCGTACTCCTCTGCTGACACTCGCCAAGGCTCGGGCGAACCGGGAGGAGGTGCCTTTCGAGGACCTCCCGGTTCCGGCCTTCACCGGCGTACGCACGATCACACCGGATCTGACGACGCTGCGGAAGATGATCGACTGGCAGTTCCTCTTCCTCGCCTGGGAACTGACGGGGAAGTACCCGGCCATCCTCGACCAGCCGGTGGCCCGCGAACTCTTCGACGACGCGAACACCATGCTTGACCAGATCGTCGCCGATGGCAGCTTCAGAGCTCGTGGCGCGTACGGCTTCTGGCCGGCACATTCCGAGGGCGACGACATCGTTCTCGGCACCGGGGTGCGTTTCCCGATGCTGCGCCAGCAGACGGCGAAGCCGGCCGGGCGCCCCAACCGATGCCTGGCCGACTACGTCGCCCCGGCCGGGGACCATCTGGGCGGTTTCGCGGTGGCCATCCATGGTGCCGAGGAACTCGCCGCGGGCTTCGAGGCGGGGCACGACGACTACCGGGCGATCATGGCGAAAGCGCTGGCCGACCGGCTCGCCGAAGCGTTCGCCGAGCACATCCACCTCGAGGCGCGGCGGGCGTGGTACGAACCCGACGCCGACCCGGCGATCGAGGACCTGCACGCCGAACGCTTCCGCGGCATCCGGCCGGCCCTCGGCTATCCCGCGAGCCCGGATCACAGCCAGAAGCAGGAGCTGTTCGACCTGCTCGATGCGCACGGGCTCGGCATGAAGCTGACCGACTCCTTCGCGATGACGCCCGCCGCCAGCGTCAGCGGCCTGCTCTTCGCCCACCCGTCGTCCAGGTACTTCACGGTGGGGCGCCTCGGCAGGGACCAGACCGAGGAGTACGCCGGGCGGCGCGGCCTCGACCTTTCCGAGGTGGAGCGCTGGCTGCGTCCCAACCTCGACTACGAGCCGCAGGAGCCCTCCGCCGAAGGCTGAACGCTGCTCTGAGGCCGGCGGCAAGGCAGCGATGTCGGCGTTTGCCCGTGGCGCCGCCGGCAGCGGATCTACGCTGAGACATGAACGCCCACGTCCTTCTCGTCGAGGACGATGCCTCCATCAGGGAGATCACCGCCCTTGGCCTGGCGCGGGCGGGGTTCCGGGTCACGACCGCAATCGATGGCAGCGAGGGCCTCGCGCGGGCGCGGCGGGACGCGTTCGATCTGCTGCTGCTCGATGTCATGCTGCCGGGGCTCGACGGGTTCGAGGTGTGCCGGCAGATTCGCCGGACGAGCCGGGTGCCGGTGGTCATGCTCACGGCGCGGACGGACCCCATCGATGTGGTCGTTGGTCTCGAGTGTGGCGCCGACGACTACGTACGCAAGCCGTACGAGATCCACGAGCTCATCGCCCGGCTGCGGGCCGTGCTGCGTCGAGCGACCGCGCCGCCGCTGGACACCCCGTTCGCGGTGGGAGACCTGGTGGTCGATCCGGCGAGCTACACCGTCCACAAGTGCGGCCGGGAACTCGCCCTCACTGCGACCGAGTTCCGGCTGTTGGTCGAGCTCGCGCGCCGACCGGGCCAGGTCTTCACCAGGGAGCTGTTGCTCGACCGCGTGTGGGGCTACGACCGGCTGGGCGACTCGCGGCTCGTCGACGTCGCCGTCCAGCGGCTACGCGCGAAGGTGGAGGATGATCCGACCCGGCCCGTGCTGATCCGGACCGTCCGTGGCGTGGGCTACAAGCTCACGCCCGGCGCGCCAGTCGAGCGGCAGTAGGCCGCCATGGCCCGGCGCACGCTGGTCGCGGGGCGGCCGAGGGTTCCGCAGATGTGGCGGTTCCGGCGCCGGCTGACGATCGCGTTCGTCCTCGTCGCCGGCGTCTCCGCGGCGGCGCTGGCGATCGGGGCGTACGCCCTGGTCCACAACGCCCGGTTCGCCGAGTCCCTGCAGCGCGCGGAGTCCGACGTACGGTTCCAGCTCCTGGTGGCCCGTGAGTTCCTGCCGTTGGACAACGACCGCAGCGCCCGGCTGCTCGGGAGTTTCGAACAGAGCGGCCGGCACGTCATCCTCGTGCAGGGCACCCAGGCGGTGGCCTCCAACCCCGGCTTCGATCCGCCGTTGTCGCAGCGCCTCCGCTCGGTCACCGCCAGCGGTCAGATCGGGTACGAACGCGTCGTGGACGCCGGCCGCCACCTGCTCGTCGTCGGTGGTCGGATCCCGGGCTGCACCAGCCGGGAGGGCGTCGGCCCGACAGCACCGGCGTCGACGTGCTCGGCGGAGCTCTTCGTCGTGTTCGTCGAGGATCGCCTCCATGCCGACCTCGCGCAGCTTGCCGCCGCGTTGCTGGGTGGCTGGCTGGGTGTGGTCGCGGTGGCGACCCTGGTGGGCACGGTGATCGCACGGCGTACCCTCGGCCCGGTCGCACGGGCGAGCGAGGCGGCGCGCGCCGTGGCCGAAGGCCTGCTCGACACGCGCCTGCCCGCCGAGGGTCGCGACGAGTTCGGCGCGTGGGCCGCGTCGTTCAACCGGATGGCCGGGGCTCTGGAGGCGAAGATCGCCGCGCTGTCGGCGGCGCAGGAGCGGGAGCGGCGGTTCACCGCCGACGTCGCCCACGAGCTGCGTACCCCCGTGACCGCTCTCGTCGCGGCGGCCTCCCTGCTGGCCGACAGCTTCGACCGGTTGCCCGCCGAGGCGCGCCGCCCCGCCGAACTGCTGGTGGGCGACGTCCTGCGGCTGCGGCGGCTGGTCGACGAGCTGATGGAGATCTCCCGGCTGAGTGCGGGTGGTGAGGACGTACGGCGTACGGAGGTCGACCTCACCGCACTTGTCGCCGCCGTGTTGCGGAGGCACGGCTGGGACCGCTCGGTTCGGGTGGAAGGGGAGCCCGTCACGTTGCTCAGTGATGAGAGGCGGCTGGAACGCATCGTCGCCAACCTGGTCGGCAACGCGGTCGAGCACGGTGATCCGGGCGCGGACGGCGGCGGGATCGCCGTTCGTCTGCGCAGGGACGGGCAGTGGGTGTCGATGAGCGTCACCGACCAGGGTCCGGGAATTGCGCGCGAGCACCTGCCCCATCTGTTCGAACGCTTCTACAAGGTCGACACGGCCCGCTCGGGCGGCGGCAGCGGCCTCGGACTCGCCATCGTCCGGGAGAACGTCGGCCTGCTCGGCGGGTCCGTCGAGGTGAGCAGCAACGTCGGTGAGGGGACGCAGTTCCGGTTGCGGCTACCGGTGACCGCCGACCCAGTCCCCACACGAGCTTCCACGCCACGAGCGCCCGCAGGACCGGTGGCCGCATGGCCGGCGAGTGCACCGCCCGGGCCGTCGGCGGTGACACGACTGTTACGCGACGGTGAGGCTGCCGATGAACTCGGCGCGGACCGTGAGGTGCACGAACCTCTCAAGGGGGAAGCACCATGAACACCCATCTCACCCGCCCTGTCCACGCTGGGCGTCGTCGGCTCACTGTTCCGCTGGTCGCACTCGCCCTGGGCGCTGCGCTCGCCCTTCCGGCCTGCGCGGCGTCCGGTTCGGGAGCGCTCGGCCCTGCGCCCACCGTGTCGGCGCCGCGCAGCCAGTCGCCGTCTCCGTCCACGCCGCCGCCCACCACGAAGACGCCTGCGCCGACACCGGGGACGTCGGCGAGCGAAGGACCGACACGAACAAGTCCGCCCCGACCGCCCGGCCAGCCGCCCGGCACCACGTCGGCGAGTCCCCGGCCCAAGGATCCGGGCTCTCCCGGCAAGGTCCACACGTTCCAGCTCTGGTTCGTCCGGGACGGCGCGCTGGCCGTGACGAGCAGGACCAGGCCCTGGACGCCCGCCGTCGCCCACCTCGCGGTGACCGAGCTGGTCGCCGGACCGTCCGCGGTCGAGGCCGCGGCCGGGATGCGCAGCCCGATCCGTACGGACACGACGTTCTCGATCGCGTCGTACTCCCGAGGAGTCGCCAGTATCGACCTGCCGTCGTCGTTCTTCGCCGGTGGTCGAACCCTCGCTCGGCAACGACAGGCGCAGGTCGTCTACACGCTGACGCAGTATCCGACGTTCTCCAAGGTGGAGTTCCGGATCAACGGCGCCGGAAACATGCCGGTCGGACGAGCCGACTACGCCGACCTGCTGCCGCCGATCGTGGTCACGTCGCCGCACATCGGCGCGGCGGTCACCAGCCCGGTCACGGTTTCCGGAACCGCGAACGTCTTCGAGGCCACGGTGAGCATCCGCATTCTCGACGCCTCGGGCGCCGAGATCGCGACCGCCTTCACCACCGCCACCTGCGGAACCGGCTGCCGGGGGAGCTACTCCACAGCCGTCCGCTTCGCGGTCGGCAGAACCCAACCCGGGACGATCCAGGTGTACGAAGTGTCAGCCGAGAACGGCTCCCGGATCCACGTGGTCGACATCCCGGTCACCCTCAGTCCGTGACCCGATCGGGTGATCGCGGTCCGGAGTCGGGTAAGCGAAGGTCCTTGGTGAGCCACAGGATCAGGTCGTGCCCGATGGTCACCGTGGTGCCCTCACTGACGGGCGTGGCGCCGACACAGGCGCCGCGCCCGTCGGGGACGTAGCCGCGCCTGGCATACATCCGTTGCGCCGGGCCGTACTCGTCGAACAGGCCGACGGTGATGCCGAGAGTCGCGGCTCCACGGTCCCGGGCGAGTCGTTCGGCGGTGTCCATCAGCCTCGTCGCGATGCCCTGCCGGCGGAATGGCTCCGCCACCGAGACCTGGTGGAGCAGGGGTATGCCGTGGTCCCTGAAGCCGGCATACCTGGACTCCCACCGGATGGTGGCGATGCCGACGGCCTCGTCGCCGTGCATGGCGACGAAACTGGACCCGCCGCCGGAGGGGTGGTCCTCCAGGTGTTCGTCGGCTTTCGCCTCGCTGCCGGTCACCCACTCGGTCAGGAACCGGATGGTGGGTGGCATGAGCGCGGGAACGACCGGCTGGATGCTGACATTCGAGGTGGTCACCACGGCAGGCTCGACGACAGCCGCCACCTGGCGCAACACCATTCGCGCGCGGTGTCTGCGGGGGATCGGGGATCGTACGCGGGATCTGACGGAGTGCCGGCTAGGCAGGACGCCTAGGACCGAGCCAGTGCTGTGGCGGCCTCGACCAGGCGTTCCGCCGATCCGGGATCGAACGGTCCGCGCAGGCCGTAGTAGCGGTGCGCCTCCTCGACTTCGTACCCACCGAACGCATACTCGGTCGAGGTCGGGAGGTAGCCCGGGCACCCGTCCGTGTAGCCCGCCACCATCGTGACCGCCGCGGGCCCGGCCCTCTGACCGACTGCCGCCCGGATGTCGAGCCCGATCTGGGCGAACGGTTCTCCCGGCAGGGTGACGATCCGTACGCCGGCCCAGTCGAGAACCCCCACGGGCGCGGGCCAACGGCGTTCGCCCCTGCCGGCGATGCGTTCTGACCAGTCGAGCCAGTACCGCATCAGTGCCGTGAGGCCCGGGTCGGTGCCGGGATCGGCCGCGAGGCGTCGCCACTCGTCGACTCCATCCACCCCTGGGTCGTCAGCGATGTCCAGGTCCACCGTGGTCCTGTCCGCGCGCACCGGACCAGCGTGTGCGACCAGGCGGGCGTCCAGCACCGCGGCCGCGAGCGTTTCACCCGCCTGCTCGGCGGCGGCGAAGGTCCTGGACATCGAGGCCTGCTGGGTGACGGACGCGCTCGCCGCGTGCCCGGTGTTCGCGTCGCCCGCACACCCGGTGAGGAACAGCGCCACACAGCCCGGATGGCGCGCCTCGACCAGCCGGCGTACCACGCCCGGATAGTCGGCGCTGAGCAACGTGTTGTCCGCGCCGAGGACGACCGGATGGCAGGCGTACGACATCACCACCGCGACGGAAGCACCATCGTCGGCGACGAGCCGTACCACCGGCAGGCTGTGGTCGACCGGACCATCGGTACGCCGCCGGTTGCGTGCCACGTCGACCTCGGCACCGTAGCCGGCCAGCACCTGCACGGGCACGCGCCGCCGGGCGGCCGCAGCGATCGCCTCCACACAGGCGTCCTCCAGCTTCGCCAGCCAGACCGCGTCGACACCGCCGCCCAGCCGGCCGGGCACGCTGGCGGGACCACTGTGGGTATGCGTGGCGTGGATGCGTACGCCCTCATCGGGCAGCGGGCACCGCCGTGCCACGGTGGCGCAGAGGTCCTCGTGCAGGCCCACCACGTCGACCGCGACCAGCGCGGTGTCCTCGACGCAGACCGCCCGCACCGTGATCGGGTCGTGGACGCCGGTCGCCGGGCCCAGGCGGGCAGCGTAGCCGGACATCGTGGTGCCCGCCGGCGGTGTCACGTCGACCACGGCGGCCCCTGCGCGTACTGTCCGTTCGCCACTCATGCGATCACCCTCCCGGAGCGGCCACCCTCCGGCGGCAGCGGGTCGTGGGCCAGTTCGACCAGGAGCAGCAGCGCGCGAGCGATGTGGAACGGATCCTTGACGGGGAGCGCGACGGTGGCCTCCAAGGGACTCCCGTCGCGCCGGCGGATCTGGATCCACTCCTGTCCCGGACCGGCCGGGAAGGTCGCCATCGTGTACGCACGCAGCCGTTCGTACCACTCGGCGACGTCCGCCCGGCCGGTCTGAGCGCCGAGCAGGGCCAACGTGTAGAGCGCCTCCGCATGTGGCCACCAGAGCTTGGTGTCCCAGGTGTCGGCGACCAGCGCCTCGTAGCGATCGTCCGTACGCCTGCCGCGCGGCTCGCCGCCGCCGTCCCGGTCGGCGAACCGGAACAACCCGCCGTGTTCGTCGTCCCAGCCGATTCGGCAGGCGTGGACCGCGACGTCACACAGGTCGTCCAGGCGGTCGGCGAGGTTGCCCGGCGCGAGATCCGCCGCGTGCCGCAGGAACCACAGGGCCTCGAGCACGTGCCCCGGCGCCCGGTGCCGCGCCAGCATCGTGTCGTCCCGGCCGGGCACGAGCGGGGGCATCTCGGCGACGTCCGCTTCGCGCAGGTGCGTCCGTTCGATCTGGGCGACGGCGCCCCGGACGATGCCCGCCGACCGGTCGGACCCCGTCGCGCGGTGCACCTGCTCGCCCACGCCGACCAGGATCATCGGGAGGGCGAACGACGCGTGCCCGGCCGGCACGGGATAGGGCGCCGACTCGAACGTCCCGGCGGCGATGCGTTCCGCGGCGGTGGCGAGCAGCCGCTCGCCGAGGTCGGCCCACCGCTCACCGTCCGGCGCCTCGACGACCCGCTCGGCCTGGGCAAGGCCGGCGAAGCCCAGCGCGGCGAACAGGTCCGCGAACACGCTGGCCTCACCGGCGCCCGGCGTCGGCCGCCCGGCGCGGTCGGTCACGAACACCGTCGTCCCGTCCGGCCGCACGGCGGTGTCGCGGACGAAGGCAGCGGTGGACCGGGCCTGCGCGAGGTAAATCGTGGGATCGATAGCGCACACACCACGAGCGGCGGCCGTCGCGACCCGCGCCATCAGCCAGACCCAGCGCCCCTGCGACCAGGTGTACTTGTCGGTCGACACGCGCGTCGTGCCCGCGTTGTTCCAGCAGGTGAACACGCCGCCGTGCTCGCGGTCGGGGCCGTGTGCCATCCACCAGGCGAGCACATCATCGACGAGGTGCCGCCCGATGGCGGTATTGGCTTCGATCGG
Organism: Actinopolymorpha sp. B17G11; assembly: GCF_040196095.1. Taxonomy (NCBI): domain Bacteria; kingdom Bacillati; phylum Actinomycetota; class Actinomycetes; order Propionibacteriales; family Actinopolymorphaceae; genus Actinopolymorpha; species Actinopolymorpha sp. B17G11. The sequence goes on along the minus strand of NZ_JBEFTW010000008.1, from coordinate 69,314 downwards.
ACTGGCTTCGATCGGATTGGCCTCGATCGGGTCGGCCTCAGCCGGCTCGGGCATCTGCGCGCTCCGGAGTGCCGGCGTCGTCGGCGTCGGTGGACAGGGCGTCGACCAGTTCGGCGGAGCGCACGTCGTGCCACGGCCGAACCAACCCGATGAGGATGTACGCCAGCAGCGCGACGACCACCGGTCCGCCGACCTGGACCGCCGTCACCAGGTCGGGCGCCAGCGAGACGACCCAGGCGTCGATGACGTACCTCGTGACGACGAACGTCACCAGGCCAGCCGCCCAGGACAGGATCGCGGCCGCCGGCCCGCAGCGCCGGAACGCCGGAAGCAGGCCGAACAGCATCGGGATGGCGATCGGCCCGACGAGAGCGCCGAACCACAAGATGATCAGGCCGAGGACGCCGCCGAAGCTGTCGGCGGTGAGCGCGATGACCATGCTCAACGCGATGAAGGTGAAGACGCTGACCCGCCCGACGACGAGCTCGGTGCGCGCTGCCGCGCCGCGGATGCCGCGCCACACGGCGGGCAGGATGTCGCGGGTGACCACTGCGGAGATGGCGTTCGCGTCGGATCCGGTCATCGCCATGGTGTGCGAGAAGAGTCCGGCGAGGACGAGGCCGACGAGCCCCACCGGCAGCAGTTCCTGGGTGAGCAGGGCGTACGACTGCTCCGGGTTCGCGAGGTCGGGCAGCAGCAGTGGCGCCGCCCACATGGGGAAGAACATCACCAGCGGCCACCCGAGGTACAGGCCGGCGGAGAGCAGCGCGGCCCGGCGGGCGGTGCTGCCCCTCGGTGAGGCGATGAAGCGCTGCGCGAGGTTCCAGGTGCCGCCGTTGTAGGACAGCGTGTTGATGAGCAGGTAGACCAGCACGAACAGCGGGGTGTACTGCCCGCTGAACGGTTCGGCGTTGCCTTCGGGAAGGTCGCCCCACATGGTCCAGATCGACGAGACGCCGCCGAGGTGGGCCAGCACCGCGACGAACATCACGACGCCGGCGAGGAGTTGGATGAGGAACTGTCCCAGGTCGGTGAGCGCGTCGGCCCACAGCCCGCCGATGGTCGAGTAGATCAGCGTGACGCCGCCGGTGAGTAGGACGCCCCACGCGAGTGGGACGCCGGCGAACACGTTCAGCAGCAGGGCGGTGGCGGTCCACTTGGCGCCGACGTCGAAGACCTTGAGTGCCGTGCCACTCCAGGCGAGCACCTGCTGCGTCGGGAGGTTGTAGCGGATCTTGAGGTACTCCAGCGGCGAGATCACCCCGAGCCTCATGCGCAGTCGTGGCCAGCGAGGTACGAACACGAAAGCACCCACGAGCATGGCGAAGGTGATGCCGAGCGCCCACCAGATGTAGAGAACGAACCCCTCGGTGTAGGCGATCGCCGCGTACCCGACGAATACCGCCGCGCTGTAACCCGACATGTGGTGCGAGATGCCGGAGAGCCACCACGGCATCCTGCCGCCTGCGGCGAAGAAGTCGGCCGCGTTGTGGATGCGCGCCTTCGCCCACATCCCGATGGCCACCATCACCACGAAGTAGCCGCCGACCACCGTCCAGTCCAACGCCGACATGACGTCTCCTCGCTGGGTTGACACCGCCTGGCTCCTGGCCAGCCACCTTGGCGTGCAATCGGTAGCCGGTCAACCTGGCAAGCGAACCTGGCAAGCAAACTCGCCAAGCCAGCCTGCAGTCAGCCGGCCAGGGCGGACAGCACCGTCTCTGTCACCGTGTCGCCGGCCTTCCGTGCGGACAGGCGGCCGGCGTTGACCTCCTCGGCGGCCTGGTGCATCAGGCCGTAGACGCTGGCGACGAGCCAGCTTCGCGGCAGGTCGGTACGGAACTCGCCGTCGGCCTGCCCTCGGGAGATGAGCTTCGCGACCCGGCCGAACAACGGTGCGTGGAGCGCGCGTAGCCGGGCTGGGGGCAGATCGGTGGCGGCGAGGGCGTAGAGGGTGCGGTACCGGTCGAGTGTTCGCCACTGGGACCGCAGCAGTCGAGACAGGGCCTCCTGCGGCGGGCCATCGTCGAGCCTCAGCTCCCTCGCCAGTTCCTTCGCGTGCGCGATGGCACGGTCCACGACGGCCTCGAGCAGTGCCTCCCGAGTAGGGAAATGGGTGTAGAGAGTGACCCTGCTGACACCTGCCGCACGGGCGAGGGCCGCCATGTTGACCTCGCCGCCGGCGAGGATCCCGTCCAACGCGGCGTCGATGATCGTGGCGACGTTGCGTTCCGCGTCGGCGCGTCGGCGCCGGGGCGTGGCGCGGTTCGGGTCCGTCTCGCCGGTCATGGTGCGAGGATACGGCGACGCACGCGGTGTGCCTGGACATGACCCGCGCGGACGAAGACCCATGCCGATGGGCGAACGCCTCGCTCCGATCCCCGCGCACGTCGGCGGATCAGCCGGCCGCCGGGAGCGGCTCCGAGGCGTGGCGGACTTCTGCCCGCGCCATGGCGTGAAGCCGAGTAAGCGACAGGACGTGTAGCCCGATGATCAGGGGGACGGCCACCGTCGGGACGAGCACCAGCGGCAGCATCCCGAGCGCCTCGGTAGAGGGGGCGACGTGGATGAGCTGGACCGGTCCGAGGCCGGCGAGGTAGCCGATCGCCAGGGCGACAGCGAGGTCGAGGATGCCGAACAGGTGGAAGCTCACCGCACCGCGCCGGTCGCCGCGTGCCAGCCGCCAGGCGAGGAACGGCGCGGCCGCCCCGGCGGCGATGTCTCCCAGACCGGCGGGTAGCGCGAAGACCGCGGGCAGGTGCCCGAGCGCCATCACGGTCAGGAACGTGGAGCCGAAGATCCGGAATACGTTCGGGAGGACGAGAAGGGACAGAGTCCCAGGGTGGGCCAGGATGCGGGACACGAGGGGAATACGGCCGGCAAGGAGCACACCGGCGAGGACCGAGACGGCGGCGAGTCCGAGCCATGGCCTGACGTCTCCGGAGCCCTGGAGGTAGGCGCCGGACCATGCCAGCAGGCCGCTGGCGACAAGCCAACCTCCGAGCAAGACGTAGCTCGCAAGGCCGACACCGATCGCCTTCGTACGGCTGAGCCCAATCTCGACCCCTCCGCGGTACAGCACGTAACTGGTGGTCAACAGGATTCCGATCACGCCACCGAGCGTCATGGCCCAGACGTAACCAGGTAGGTCGTACACGGCAGTCTCCTTGGTCTCCTTGCACGTTCGGGGAACGTCTCGATCAGGGCCGGGTCGCGCTGACCAGCCAGAAGCGACCCGGCAGGTGAACCCCGCCGACCTGTTCGTACGGACGAAGTGCCGCGCGGACCGCGGGACGGACGTCGGCTTGCGTCCGGCCGGTCTGGCTGAGCAGGAAACGGGCCGGGCCCATGCCGAGGAAGAACTCGGCGGCATCATCGGCGTCGCGGCCGTACGTCATCCGTACGCCGATCTCCGTGGCGGTCACCGTCTCGAACCCGGCGGCGCGCAGCACCTTGTCGAGGTGGTCCCGGTCTGCCAGGGAGAACATCCCGGGCTCACCTGGTGCCGCAGGTCCAGGCGGACGACCGAGTAGTGCCGTCATCGGGGCGACGAACCAGTCCTGCCAGTGGACCTCCTGCGGACACACGAACACGAAGCGCCCAGCGGTCCGGAGCGCGCGTCCGATGTTGGCGAAGGCCGCGACCGGATCGGCGAAGAACATGATTCCGCCTCGGCTGATCGCCACGTCGAAACCGCCGGACTCGAATGGGTGCACCTGCGCGTCGCCCTGTTCGAAGCGCACGTTGTCGATGCCTTCGTCCGCCGCGGTGGCCCGGGCTCGTTCGAGCATCGGCCCTGACAGGTCGACTCCGAGGGCGTACCCCCGAGCCGCTCGGACGGCCGCCGACCTCGTGGACTGGCCGTTTCCGCAGCCGATGTCCAGCACGCGGTCCTGCACGCTGATCGCGGCTCCGGCGAGCAGATGGTCGTTCAACTCGCGGCTGACCGCGTCCCATCGGTCCTGATGGGCGGCCCAGTGCTCGCCCTCATATCCGTTCCACGCCTCGGCCTGGTGTGTGTTGACGATCGATTGCACGAGGAGTCCCTTCCTGTCGATCTTCCTCGTCCCACCGGGCGGGCGACCCCGTCCCGACTGGAAACTGAACACTGATGTAAAGGATAGTACCTGGCGAACGATAACCTGAACAGGTGTGTTCAGGTAACTGCGGGGTCCTCCGCGTTGCCGAGATCGCCTGCCCTCGGCTGGTGTCGCCGAGAAACGGGACCTCGATTCCTCCCGATTGTCCGTACGACAACGCCTGTGCCGAGACGCGCAGCACCTGTCCGGACTGGCCCGATCACCGCGTCACCGACCGTGCCGATGCCCGCCTGTCTGTCGCGGACGCGCGGAGCTGACGAATGGAATCAAGGCCCAGGCGGGTAGGTGACCAGGCGATGAGGCCGCGCCAGTCCTACGACGTGGCATGTGGCGCCTGGAGGGAGATCCTCGGCATGAGTAAGGCCGACAAGGCAAAGAGCAAGGTCAAGAAGATGAAGGGGATGGCCAAGGAGAAGGTTGGCCAGGCCACTCACAACGAACAAGCCCAAAAGGAAGGACGTTCGGAGCAGGCGGAAGCGCAGGCACGACAGGCCGGCGACAAGATGGGCGATGCCGCTCGCGACGTCAAGGAATCGGCGGAGCGGAAGTTCACCGACAGCGAGTGAGCCGACTTCTCCGAAACCGCGATCCCGTTGGGCCGGATGCGTCGGCCTGACGGGATCGCGCGGGTCGGGTCGCACGTCGGTGCCCGATCTGGCTGTCCCCACGAACGTGAATCTGTCCGTTACAGGTCCCTCCTCGAGCATGGCCTTGTGCCTTGGTCAACTCCACTGGTACGACGCATGCACCGTGCGGAGAATCCAGCCGCCACCAGCTCGTGGGAGGACCAATGAGTCCGTCGTCGAATGCCCACCACCCGGAACTCTCCCGGCGCCGGCTGCTCGAGATCATCGGCCTGAGCGCGGCGGGCGCCAGCATCGTGGGCGCCTGCGGCGGCGACGGTGAGGGAGGGGGCGGGGCGGGCGGCGGCGGGACGGCGGAGTTCGTGGGCGCCTGGCCGTACCAGGTCCCGCCGAAGGGCCACTTCAACATCATGGCCGGCGTCACCGACGGCATTCTCGCCGGCAGCATCTACCAGGACCTCATCTTCCTGCCCGGCGGCATGTACTACTGGCAGGACAAGAAGTGGGAACGGCTGCTCGCCGACTCGTGGGCGTTCGACGCGGCGGCGAAGACGTTCACGCTCTCCATCAAGCCCGATCTCACCTGGAACGACGGCTCGCCCCTCACCAGCAAGGACGTTATGACGACGTTCTGGTGCCGGCGGATCATGCGGCAGACCGAGTGGGGTTTCGTGACGTCGATGGAGGCGACCGACGAGCGCACGGTCGTGTTCACGATGAACAATCCGTCCAGCGTCGTCGAGCGGTACGTGCTGCGGGCGCCCGTCATGGCCGACGCGACCTACGGGCAGTTCGCGCAACGGGCCGAGGAACTCTTCGCGTCCGGCAAGGACCTCGACACCGACGAGGGCGGCACCCTGAACGAGGATCTCCAGGCCTACCGCCCGCAGGATCCCGAACGGGACGTGTTGACCAGCGGGCCGTTCAGATACGACTTCGCCAGCATCACCAACGCGCAGCTCACGCTCGTCAAGAACGACAAGGGTTTCGCCGCGGACAGGATCAAGTTCGACACGATCACGTTGTACGCCGGTGAGTCGGCGAGCCAGATCACCCCGCTGGTGTTGTCGAAGGAGGTCGACTACGCCACCCACGGGTTCGCGGTCGCGGAGGAGCAGCAGTTCGTCAAGCAGGGTGTCCGGGTCATCCGTCCGCCCGTCTATTCAGGTCCGGCCCTGCTGTTCAACCTCGACAAGCTGCCGGAGTTCAAGGACGTGCGGGTGCGGCGTGCCCTGGCGCACGCGATCGACCGCAAGGCCAACGGGACGTTCGCCCTCGGCAGGTCGGGTGTGGGCGTCGAGTCGATGACGGGCTTCTCCGACATCCTGGTTCCCGGCTGGCTGTCCGAGGAGGAGCAGGCCAAGCTCGACACCTATCCATACGACCAGGGCAAGGCGGCGGCAATGCTCACCGACGCCGGTTGGAAGAAGGTCGCCGGGGCGTGGCAGAAACCGGACGGGACGAAGGCGAGCTACACGCTCGTGTTCCCGGCGGAGTGGGCCGACTGGTCGACCTCGGGCACCAACCTCGCGCGGCAACTGACGAAGTTCGGCATCGCCGTTCGTCCACGCGGCGTGACCGCCAACCAGCAACCGATCGACGTCGACAAGGGCGCGTTCGAGCTGGCGATCCAGGCGTGGGGATCGAGCCATCCGCACCCGCACTTCTCGTTCGTCACCGACCTGTTCACGCACAACATCCCCATCGCGGCCAACCAGGGTGGCAAGGGAATCGCCTTCGAACTCACCCAGGACACCGACGCGTTCGGGCCGGTCGACCTCGAGAAGATCGTCAACGCCGCAGGGGAAGGGCTCGACGAGGCCGCGCAGAAGCAGAACGTGGCGACGGCCGCGCTCGCGTTCAACGAACTGCTCCCGATCATTCCGCTGTTCGAGAGGTACGGAAACAACCCGGCACTGGAGGGCACCCGGGTGAAGGGTTGGCCGGCAGACGACGATCCGATCCTGCAGAACTCGCCGTACGCCGACAACTTCGCCATCCTGGCGATGTTCACCGGGAAGCTGGCGCCTGCCAGCTGAGACACCAGCGCCCGGCACGCGGTGCGAGTCTCAGCCGAGCGCGTCGTAGGTCATGCGGAGCTGACGTTGCCGCGCCGGATCTTCGCTGCGGGGGTAGAGATCCTGGTAGGCGTACCGACTCGAGCCGATGGGATAGGTGTCCGGTCCGGCCCAGATACCAATGACATTGCGTCGCGGTGTGGTGGATCGGTTCGCGCCGCCGCCGTGGAGGATGTTGACGTGGAACAGCACGGCCGATCCGGCCGGACAGGTGACCGTCCTGCGTTCCATGCCGGCGGGTAGGTCGGCCTCGTCGATGTCCTGGTCACCCACCGAGACGTTCTCGTCGACCAGCAGGTGGCTGCCGGGGAGGACGACGGTCGCGCCGTTCTCCTCGGTCATGTCGTCGAGGCACAGCATCGCCGTCAGCAGGTTGGCCGTGGAGTGGTAGAGGTACGGAAGGTCGCGGTGCCAGACGAACGCACTGCTCGCCTGGGGTTCCTTGTTGATGCACTTGTAGTTGTGGAAGTGGAACTCCCGGCTCTCGAACAGCGTCTCGAGCACGTCCAGCAGAGGTTCGTAGCGGATCAACCGCGCGAACACCGGGTCGAAGAGCGGGAGTTCCATGATCAGCCGGACCGCCTTGCCCACCCGCTCGGCGTCCGGGCGGTCACCGCCGTCGCGGGCGTAGTCCCGTTCCAACTGCACATGCGATCGCAGGTGCGGCGGGAGTCCGTCGGGGTCGTCGGTGATGCGATCGATCGCTTCGCGAAGTGTCGCGAGCGTCTTGTCATCGAGGCAGTCCTCGACCACCAGATAACCATCGCGTTCGTACGCGGCCTTCCACACGTCCGGCTGGTGTCTCACGGCCTTCGTCCCTCCTGTGTACGCAGGACCTCGAGCGTATAGAGCTTGACAGGTTCATTCGTAGTATTGGGACCAGGATTCTCGCCACGAGGGATGGCGAGGCTTCCAGCCCAGCGACCTCGCGCGGGCATTGCTCGCCGCCCGTCCCTCTGCCCGCGCGGAGATCGAGGAGACGGCACCCCCGGCGACAGCGACGAGGGCGGGTCCCCATTCGTCGACATGGGTCGCCGCGTCGTCCACGATATTGACGACGCCACGAGGCCAGGTGAGCGCCGCAACCGTCGCATCGGTTGCATCCTCGACGTGGACGAAGCTCGTCCACGCCGTCGTCGCCACGACCTCACCCTCGCGGGCACGACGGTAGTAGGCACCGCCCTTCGGGCTGTACCAGGTGCCGGGGCCGTAGAGCATGCCGTACCGCAGGACGACTCCGCGCCCGAGGCTGAGCACCGCCTCCTCCAGGGACTCGACCGACCCGAAGGCGGGCGACCCATCCTCGGCGCGCGCCAGGGGCACAGTCTCGTCGGCAAGATCCTCGCCGGGCTCGTACGCCCAGGCGATGCTCTGCGCGATCATGTGGTCCACTCCGCCGGCGCGGGCGGCGGCGACGAGGTTGGCCGTCCCCTCGACCCGCAACCGGGCGTTGCCGCCGAAGTCGAACTCCGCGAGGTCGGTGAGTTCGTGGATGATCAGGTCCGGCCGTGATGTCTCCACCGCGCGCGTCACGTCGGCAGGAACCAACGCGTCCATGAGGAGCGCGGTGGCGCCGCACGCCTCGATCGAGGCTGTCCGTTCGGGCCGCCTGGTCGTCGCGAAGACGTCGTGACCGGCCCGGACGAGCCTGTCGACAATTCGTGCTCCCAGGACGCCGGTCCCGCCGGCGACAAGAACGCTCCATGCGCCACCACCCACTCGACGAAGTATTGCTCAGGTCGCGGCACGCCCAGGCCAGGAGGCTCGCCTGGGCAGACCTCCGCCGTTCGTCGTCGTCGACCCCCCTGTCGTGCGGGCGATCACTCCTCGCCGATGGTCTGCCGATCGGCGGAGGAGAAGGAGATCACGAAGACGGCCTGCTGCTCGCCGACGTTGCGCGCGTTGTGGAAGGTGCCCTGCGGGATGCTGATCGTGTCGCCGGCCGACATCATGATCTTCTGGTCGTCCAGGCTGTGCTCGATCGTCCCCTGCAGGACGTGGAGGACCTCGTCGCAGTTGGGGTGGAAGTGCCGGGGATTCTCCATGCCTGGCTCGATGTAGCACCGACCCACCGTCATGGTGGTGGAGTTGCCGAGCTTCTCCGACACCATCCACACCAGCCGTCCCCAGCTGGTCTCCTCGATCGTGTGGTCGTCGGCGCGGCTGACCGCGGAGGTGGGATGCACCATCAGTGACCTTCCTGCGAGGGAACGGATGTCGGATCGACCTCGGCGAGCGGCAGGTCCACCACCGTGCCGGGAGGAGTTCGCCGATACGCGTCGAAGAGCGTCATGATGGCCAGTGCGTCGTCCAGGGTCCCCTTGCTCGGCGGCGTCTTGGCCAGGACGCTCTCGCAGAAGTGCAAAATCTCGGGGACGTAGCCGAGGTAGAAGAGGTTCTTGTTGTACAGCTGCCCGAGGGAGAACTCCGGCTCCCAGGTCAGTGGTGCGGCCTCGTCGTCGACGACGTACGAACGCGACCGGCCGTACGCCAGCCGCCCTCCGCGCCGGTAGTAGGTGAGCCGAACGCCGTTGTCCACCACGACGTTGGTCCCGCGCCCGATGACCTCGACCCGCTCCAGCGGACTGGTCGCCGCACTGCCGCCCGCGAGATGCAGCGTACCGACCGCACCGGAGGCGAACCGCAGCATCGCCGTGCTCGCACCGGCCACGGGTTCCCACTCGTGACTGAACCGCGTCACCGGCCCCATGAGGTAGTTCAGCACGGCACCTGGATGGTAGATGTGGTCGAGGAACCCGATCATGTCGCGTGGGTTGTCGCGCCGCTCCGGTGGCGGAAGCCCTTGCGGATAACGAACCAGGACCGAGGAGACGGGACCGAACTCCGGCGAGGAGATGATCGCCTTCGTCTTCTCCATCGCCGGGGTGAAGATCTTCTTCAACCCCGTCATGACGAACCGGCCCGTGGCCGCCGAGGCCTCCTGCAGCTGACGAATCTCCGCTGTCGACGCGGCGGTCGGCTTCTCCATCCAGACGTGGGCGCCGGCCGCGAGACAGTCCAGGGCCAGCTGTGTCGCCTGGACGCGGCCGTCCTCGTGGTAGCTCGTCACGATGAAGACGGCGGCGGGCTGCTCGCGCGCGAGCATCTCGTGGTGGTCGGCGTACGCCTGTGGAGCACCGAACTGGCGGGCGTAGTCCCGCGCCCGCGACTCGTCGACGTCGCACACGGCCCGTAGGTCGACGGGTGCGTACTGGAACGTTGGATAGACGTTGCGGTACGAATGACCGCCCGCGCCGATGAACGCACACGGGATCCGTTCGTCGTACTCGAACTGGTAGGTGATGTCGCCTACGGGCACGTTCGCTCCTCGCTGGCCGGCCGGGGATCGCCCGTGGCCCACTCCTCGTCATCGCCATTGGCTTGCGGCACACAGCCAATGGGGACGACGTATGCCATGCGGACCCTCAGGTTGACGACTTCGGCCCGGCGAAGCTATAGCCAAATCCGAGAAATTGGACTTTCCTTGGGTCGATGAGGTTTACGGCAGACCAATTGGCCGGGATGCTCCTCGAGTCGGGCGCCCGGCCCGGCCCGTTGCACCGGCGGCTGAGTGAAGGGCTCCGCGAGCTCATCGATCTTGGTGAGATCCCGCCCGAGTCGGTGCTGCCGTCGGAGCGCGCCCTGGCGAACGCGCTCTCGCTCAGTCGTACGACCGTCGTCGCCGCCTATCACACGCTCCGGCAGGAAGACCGCCTCGAACGCCGTCAGGGCAGCGGCACCCGGGTGACCGGATCAGGCCGCCCCGGGCATCGCGAAACCGTGTCCTCCAGGGCGCTTGTGGGCGACCACGCGGGCGCGCAGTTTCTGCACGGTCCGCTGCCCACCATGGACTTCTCGACCGCGGCCCTACCGTGCCTCGACCTGGTGCCCGAGGTGGCGGCGGGACTGACCCGGGCGGAGTACGACATCCTGACCGCCGGCTACCACGGCTATCAGCCGCGCGGCCTGCCGGCGTTGCGCGAACGGCTCGCGGCGGCGTACTCCCAGCACGGCGTCCCCACCACGGCCGACCAGATCCTCATCACCAGTGGGGCGCAGCAGGCGCTCGAGCTCATCACCCACGGCTGCCTGCAGCCGGGCGACAGCGTGGTGACCGAAGCGCCGACCTACCGGGGCGCGTTGGAGGCGTTCAGGCTGGCCAACTGCCGGATCCGGTCGGTCCCGTGCGACGACAACGGCATGGACGTCGAACGGGTCGAGGATCTCCTCACCGAACGCCCGCCGCGGTTGATCTACGTCCAGTCGACCGTGCACAACCCGACCGGCATGGTCCTCGCCGACGGTCGGCGATGCCGCCTGGCCCGGCTCGCCGAGCGCCACCAGATAATCGTGGTCGACGACACCGCGCTCGCCGGCACGCTCATCGAGGGGTCGCCTCCGACGCCGCTGGCCGGACTGAGTACGAGCGAGCGGATCCTCACGATCGGGTCGATGAGCAAGCTGTTCTGGAGCGGGCTTCGGCTCGGCTGGATCCGCGGCACCGCCCAGGTCGTCTCGCGACTGGCGCAGATGAAGGGCATGACCGATCTCGGCACGTCGCTCGTGAGCCAGCAGATCGCGATCCACCTGCTCGACCGGCTGCCGGACGCGCAGGCCACCCGTCGCCGCGAGCTCGCCGAGGGCCTGGCGGCGCTGACTGGCTTACTGGGCGAACATCTGCCCGACTGGACGTGGCGCACGCCGCGCGGAGGCGCGTCCCTCTGGGTGCGGATACCCACAGACTCGGTGACCAACTTCGCGCACTTCGCGGTGCGCTTCGGGGTGGCGATCCTTCCTGGTACCGCGTTCTCTCCCGACAGCGTGACCGACGACCACACCCGGCTGCCGTACGCCCTTCCGCGCACCGCGATGGTGGCCGGCGTACAACGGCTCGCTCGGGCGTGGGATGGCTACGCTGAAGGTCATCGCGCCATCCCCACCGTGGCCGTCACCACCTGAGCCCACGGACCAGGTGGAGCCCGCCGCCGCACAGGCCCGCCCGGGGCTCTTGTCGGGAACGCCGTGCTCCCCTGTCAGGGAACGGGAGTGCTGACCTCCGTCAAATGACCACGCTGAGCAGGCCTGCGGTTTCTGGACAGGTGTCGGCACCTGTTCCGGGTGCCGCAGGCCTGCTCAGCGTGGTCATTTGTGCCGGCGGCTGAGGTCCCCTTGCAAGGAGGCTGTCAGCCTGGGTGTTGCGTCGGGTGCGAACCGCGGTACTCCCGCATCGTCGAACTCGAGGTGTACGCCTGAAGCACGGCTACGAAGAGGAAGGCCGCCTCACGAATCGTCGGCGACGCGGAACCGGTCAGAAAGAGTCCGGCCATCGGGTCCGCCGTGGACCCGCACCGACCATCTGGTCGTCTCGCTCCCCAGCACGATGGTCGGAACCAGGTAGTTCTCGAAGGCGGTGAGAACGGTTGCGGTGAATCGGTCCATGAGGTGATCGCGGATCGCATAGCCCTCGCCGTCCACTGCAAGCTCGGTGGCCGTGGCGTTTCCTGGCGTGACGAAGCCGTGCTGCCAGTGCCGCAGTTCCGCGGCGTCGCCGAACACCAGGCGGAGAGGGAACATGCGTTCCTCCCACTCCCGTTCCGGTGTGCTGAGGTCGAGTGGCCTCCGCTGCGGTGTCACTCCTTGCCGAGTCTCCGGCAGGGAGATGATCGCCTCGTCGCGGTCCGCGGCCGGATCGGTGGCCGCGGACATGTCGAGGTAGTACCAGCGTCGTACCGGATTTCCGTGACCATCTCGCGTGTGCACCGCCTGGCCGGAGGCAAGGACCTGGTAGAGCGAGGTCAGGCGATATTGCCCGTCGATCAACAACCGCTCGGGCGCATCCGATGACGAGGGAGCGCCTGTGACGGGGCGGGAGCTGAACCGCAGGCCACGGTCCCCCGCCTGGAGAAGCTGAAACACGCCGATCGGATAACCCAGCGATACGCTCGCGAGCAGACTCGTGATCCACTCGTCGTCCAGGCGCAACTCCCGCTGAAACTCGGGCACCTGAATTCTGCCCTCGTGTGCCTCGTCGAGAAGTCGCGGGAGAGGCTCCTGCGCGCACTCGTAGCTGGGCCGCGGCGTCCCTGTCATGGTCGCATTGTCACGTAGCCGTCCTTGGCCAGCAAAAGGTTTCACCGGCGCGGCGTACCCGGCGGATCGACTCCCGGCCTCAGTGCGTGTCCGGGTCGCGCCAGAAGAACGCCTCCGGGTCGTACGCCGCCGGCGTCGGGTGCTGCCACGCGCAGATCAGCCCGCCCGCGACCGCATCGTCGCGGCCTTCACCGAACGCGGTGTGGCCAACCCGGTGGTCCTTTCCGGCGACATCCATCGCAATATGGCCGCCGACATCAAGGCCGACTTCGACGACCCGGGCTCCGAGACCGTCGCCACGGAGTTCATCGGGACGTCGATCAGCTCCGGACTCGACGGCGCCGACATGGACGAACTCGGCCCGGAGTTTCTTGCCAATCAGCACCTGCGGTTCTACAACTCCCTGCGCGGCTACGTACGTTTCCAGGTGACACCCGACCATCTGGTGTCGGACTTTCGCGTGGTGCCGTTCGTCCGCCAGCAGGGGGCGCCGATCAGTACCCGTGCGAGTTTCCTCACCGAGAACGGCCGGGTCTGGAGCAGATCGCGGACAACCCGCCGGTCGGGCGTCGCTTCGCGGTGGACATCCCGCCGCCCGAGCAGCCGGTCAGTCCGTACGAGTAGCTCCTACGAGGGGTCCGTACGAGAATTCCGGGCGCGAAGTCGGCAACCCTGACAGACAAGGGGAACGAAGGTCATGGTCGATCCGTTGGTCCCGCCCACGAGCTCCGACGATCTCCGCCTGTCGGCCCTGCCGGTCTCGCTCGAGGTGCTCGCCGTGCCGTGTGGTGCGCGGACCCCGGACGTCGGGATACGCAACGCAGCGGCCGAGCGGGTCTAGGGCGATGTCCTGCTCATGCCGGAACCTCCGCTGACCGTCTCGCCCGACCTCATCTCCAGCTACTTGCCGGCGGGTTACGAACTCGACGTACCGGTCGAGGTCCGGGCACCGGTCGGGACGGTGGCCGGGGACACCGAGATCACGCTCCGGGGCGGGGCGAGACGGGCAGGGTGACGAGCTCATCGTGCCCGTTACGGTGACGACGCCCCCCACCGGTCACGGTGCGAACCTCGCGCTCGCCGCCACCGTCACCGCGTCGTCTACCCACGCGAGCTTCTCGGTCTGCGGGGCCATCGACGGCAACAGCAACCAGGACGACTGGGAGGTGTCGACCGGATGGAACGACGGCAGCCCGGCGGTCTTCCCGGACTGGCTGGCGGTCGAGTTTGCCCAACCCGAGCAGGTGAGCCGGGTCGTGGTCCACACGCTGGACTCCAGCCGAATCCCCGGATCCGGTTACGGTCTACGGGACTGGGACGTCCAGGTCCCCGCCAACGACACCTGGTTGACGGTCGCCGCCGTGCGCGGCAACACTGTGGCGCCGGTAGTTTCGTCGTTCGCGACTGTCACCACCGCGGCCGTCCGCATTCTCGCCCTGGCCTCCAACGACGCGCGCTATTCCCGGATCGTCGAGTTCGAGGTCCACGCCTAGGTGGCACACGCCTCTGAAAGGCTGGATCAGGGGTCCCTTCACGCGACTCGCCTTTTGGATGAGGGCGCCCTTCACGCGAATCTTTTGGATCAGGGGTCCCCTCATGCGGTTCGCCATTGGGCTTCGGCAGCCGCCACAGGCCGGGGTAAGCGCACGGCCTGTCAGTGGTCGCCAGCAAGCATCCGCTGGCCGAGTGGCGTCAGGCTGTGGACGACGTATCGGCCGCTCCGGGTCGACCTCACGAGGCCGCTGTTGCGCAGGATGGCCGTATGCTCACTCGTCGAGGACAGGGAGAGACCCGTACGTGCGGCCAGTCGAGTGGTGCCGAGAGGGCTGGTCAGCGCCCTCAGCAGGGTGGCTCGTGGCCCACCGATCAGCGCGGCCAGGTGCCGGTCGGTTCCGTCGCGGATATCGGTTCGTTGCATCCAGTGCGGTGGCGGACCTATGGGATAGACGAGCACGGGGTCGAGCTCGACGTTCGCCAGGGTCACCGGGGCGCCTCGGCAGAAGAACGAAGGAACCAGGGTCAAGCCGCGGCCGCCGAGGTCGATGGTGAGGTCGGCGGGATAGTCGGCGGTCAGGACGGGAGGCGTCCAACGGATGCCTCGTGCCAGGCTTCCCAGCAAGGCGTGCACACCATCGCTGAGCATTCGCCGGGTGATGCCGCGACGGTGATCGTCCAACTGGGTGGCGATCTGGTCGTGGAACGGCGCGAGTGCGAGGTCGTGGTACGTACGAAGGGCGGATCCTAGCCAGCGCAGCTGCCGCGGTTCTCCTGCGGCGACGCCAGCCAACCATGAAGACCGGCTGGACACGCCATTCGCCTTGGCCATCTCTGACCGCAGGCGCGCTCGGGGTACGTGCAGCACCTCATCAATACCCGCCTCGAGATTGGTGCTCGTGGGTGCAGGGGTCAGGAAGTCGGGAAAGTACCGCTGCGGAGGCGCCAGTTCGTACAAGCCGGCCACGACGGGCGCGAGTCGGCCGCGCGCCACGGTGCGAACCCAGCCCGCCCATTCCCGGTAGGGGCTGGCACGGGAATGTCGCGCGCCCATCTGGTGCAGGCTCAGCACGATCTCCCACATGGGGTCGGGGTCTTCCGCGACCCGAATACGCGCCATGTCTTCTGGCGTGAACACGATTCGCAGCACGTCAGAGCATGGTGCCGATAGCCACTATTGATCCGGTATCGATCCACTCTCGATCCGATGTACGCCGGCCTCGATGGTGGGCCACTTCGGCGCTATGCGCACCTGCCCGATCGCGTCGACGTTCGAGTCCTCAACAGTCAGTCCCAGTTGTAGAAGTCGTGGCTGTCGTCCCAGTCGTCACTGGGTGAGCTATACCCCGATGTGCCGGACGAACCCGGTGACGCTGGGCTGCTCGGCGGGTGGCTCGTGGGTGCGTCCTCCCGCTCCTGGTGGTCCGGACGTCCCAGCCGGTATTGGGCCATCTCGATCAGGTCCCCGGTGATCTCCCTCAGCTGGTCGCTGAGCCGCTCGAGCGCCTCCTCCCGCCTCTCCTGCATGGCTTCGACCTCGTCGCGGTCCGGCTTCGCCTGGCCACCGCGCACGGGCCGGCGTGTGGCGCGCGCTACGGGTTCGCCGTCGGTCCACACGCCGGCCTTGAACAGTGCGGCGAACATGAGGGTCCACTCGTGGTCCCAGTCCGGATGCTCGTACCAGCCGGGTTGGTACCCGTTCTCACCCAGGCATGCGAAGGGCGTCACCACGCTGTACAGCAGGGAGGCGCGGGCCTGCATCGGCGTAGCACTCCGCTCGCCAGCGTGGTGTGGGACGGCGCGGCGAATCCGTTTGCGCATCGGCAGCCGCGGCAGCCGGTCCCGGCCCGACCGACCCAGCAGCAGGGTCGGCCTGACGAGGACCCGGAGCACGAACCACAGAGACTCGGCCACTTCGGCGGCGTCGCTGCGCCAACTCCAAGGATGCCGCGGATCGGCCAGCCACTGCCAGTGGCGGCCAATGACGACGCTCGCCATGAGGACCACTCGCCGTTGTCGGCGAAACTCGGTGAACGACAGCCGGCGATCCAGCGGGCCGAGAACGAGAAGCCGGTAGTACGCCCAAGCCAGTCGCTGGGCCTCGCTGATAGTCGCGCCCGGCCATCGGCGGCGCACCTCATCAGCCACAGCGATCCCGCCGGCCATGAGCGACCAGTTCCGGTACGGCGGGCGCACCAGGGCGTGGAAGGTCGGTGTCGTCAGCACGTACACAACGAAGACAGTCGTGCAGAGCGCTACCCAGATCCACACACCGACACCGTATCGACACGGCTTCGTATCGGGAGCCGTCGCTGCAGTGAGTCCGTGGTCTGTGCCGTCGACGGGTACCCGATCTCGATCCACTCTCGATCCGAGTACGCCGGACTCGACGGTGGGCTACTTCGGCCCTACCCGAAGTGGCTCGACTGGCACGATCTGCTCACTGAGCATGTGCAGAATGGCAAGATATGCGGGCCACAGGGCCGCCCTCGACCTGCTGTACGCCGCCCGGGCCATGGCACTCGTTCTCGCTGGAGTCGGCTTGGTTGCGGGGCTCCTCCTCTACCTGGTTCCGACTCCAGCCGCCTCGATGGGTGGTTGGCCACTCGGGTACACACTGGGGGCACCGGCTTCGGTGCAGCTGGGTGACGTGTGCGAAGGGCGTGGAACTCGGGCCGTCGAACTCGACGACCGAACGACATGCCCGGATGCGTCCTGGTCGGTCGATGGCCGATCCGACAGCGGCACGCTGTACACAAAGTGGGGGCAGGTCGCAGCCACCGGCGAGCTGCCCGATCGCGTCGACGCTCGAGTCTTCAACGGCGCGGCGTACCTCGACCCGCCAGCAGAACGCTACGGCCTTGCGGTCGTACCGCTGGCTCTCCTCGGCCTCGGCGTGCTCGCGTTGGTGTTCACCGTGCCGCTGCGGATCATTCGACGACTTACCGGGGACGAGCCCGACTGGGATGTCGACGGCGCCATGATGCTCGGCGTCGTCGGTCTGGCACTCGCGGCGTCGGCCGGTGCGGCGGCGGGCTATCTGATGGCCGAAGACACCAACGACCGCCTCGGTGCAGGCGCCGTGGTGGTCGCTGCCGTCGTCTTCGTGGCGTGGCAGTTGCACAAGTGGCGCCTTCACCGTCGTCGAGAGTTGCGGTGAGCCGAACGCGTTGGGACAGGGCCGGCCATATACCGCGCGCATACCGGTCGAAAACCGTTCCTTTCCAGAATGGTTTCGTGACACGAACAGAAGTGATCCACGGCGCACTGGGGAGAACGAATGACTGGGCTGCGTACGGGCGGCTGGGATCCGGAGCCGCGGGCTCGGCGATCAGGAGCTGCACCCCTCACATCTCCGCACCAGGACCCGATCGTCCGGCAGGAGCGCAGCGGCTCCACGGAATTGCCAGAGCCTTTCGCCAGCTTGACCTCTGGCCTCGACTACCTGGTCGCAGATCTGGAGACCATGATCAACGCCCACGAGTGTGCTCGGCAGGCGATGCAGGTTCCGGTGCAGGCGGCCGACTCTCGTGCGGCGTTCACCGTTGATGTGAGGGCATCCGGTCAGCTGACTCGGGTCCAGCCCGCTACCGCCTGGCGAGAGCGGGTGCAGCCGGACGAGGTCGGGGCTGCCGTTCTGGAGGCGGTGCGGAACGCCGAAGCTCAACAGTGGGAGTTCTGGTGGGCCGCTATTAAGTCGGATGATGTCGCTGCCAGCCCGCCGACTCAGCACAAGAGCCGTCTCGGTGGACCAGCCGAATCCGAACCGGCCATCGAGAGGGGATCGCCATGGGAACCCGCGTTCGCGACCGAAGGTGCGTGGGGTGACGGGTCGTTGCCTCTGGCTGACCTCGGAGAAGCCTCTGATTCACCTGAATCGTGGACAAGCGGATTCGCAGATGCCCTTTTCCAAGGCGAGTCTCCACCGCTGCTGGCTGACCTCGACGACCCTGTCGTGGCCGAACCACCGGCCGCACCTGCGCATGAGAGCGTTTCCTTCCGGGAGGAGGTCGTACGTGTGGAACTAACCAGGTCCGGCGAGGTGGAATCGGTCTACGTGAGCCCGCGATGGGCCGCCAGCGTTGACCGCACGACCCTTGCAGAACGGCTCACGCGAGCATTCCAGACCGCCTACGCCAATCACGATCAGATGACGCAGTAACGCCGACCCAGGACACTCACGAGCACCACCAGAAGGAGCAGGCGATGGGTAAAAAGGAATGGTCGTACGACGACATGGAAGCGGCCATGAAGAAGTGGTACGTGGTCTCCGACGACATCGACGAGGTCGTCAAAGCTCTCAACAATGCGAAGTTCACGATGCTCGAGATGGGGCTGGCCGCACCGGTCCAACCCTCCTATGAGGATGTTCGAAGCTCTCTGCGGACGCTGTTGAAGGACGCCGCCCGAGAAACGGCGAGCATGGGAGCCGCGTTGCGCAAGACGAACGGCACCTATATGGAGAGCGAGGAATGGAACAAGGACGCCATCGCCGACGCCGCAAAGGCAGTGGGCGACTGATCAACAAGGAGGAGTCGTGGCACCGACGACGGACAAAGAGTGGGCGGACGAGCTCGAGGAGAAGATAAAAAGGGACGTGGAGGACTTCCAGGCGCTCATCAACAAGGTGCTTGCGCGTGTTAACGCCGTGCCGTGGCCGCAACGCTATTACATCGACGACGCAAGCGTCGAGAAGATGCGGAAGCACGCAAAGACACTCGCGGAGTCCGCCCTCGATCTCCTCGAAGGGATCTATTTTCCGGTCACCGTCCTCCCAGTCCTGACAACCTTGAACAACAACGTCAGGGACAAGATCGAGGGGTGCTCGAATACAATCAAGGGCGTCACTAGTGACCTCTCCGAGACCTGGACAGACGACGCCGGAAACGCGTATGTGAAGAGGTCGGGCCGGCAATCGGACGCGCTGATCAGGGCCAGAGATTGTGCCAGCGTCATGGAGAAACAGCTGGACAAACTCAGAGAGTCGATCGCGGATCTCTACCACGGTGTGCGCGATATCTTCCACGAGTTGGTGGGGGAAATTCTTGGAATCATACAGGATGCCGCGATATTCGACGTCCTTGACGCCGCCAGCTTGGGTGCCAAGGAGGCTGCAGAAATCGTCCTCTCGGCTCTCAGGATCGTGAATTCAGCCGCCAAAGCGCTCAACGACCTTGTAAAGAAACTCTACGATACGTTTGTCGCCGAGCACGGCGCAAAGCGCGAACTCACGGGTTTGGTCGAGAGCAGATTCCCGGACGGTTGGCCAAAAGCTGTCTCGGAAACGCTGCTCGCCGACGCGTGAGGCAGCCTCGCGCCCGTGGCTCATGCACTATCCGAGCAGATCGGCCACGGCGTCAGCTTGAGGTGAGCCGAAAGACCTGAATAGCTCGTACGCCTCACTCAGATATGCGTCCACTCGGCCGTCCGGATCGTCGGAGCCCTTGGCCCGTAACGCTTGGGCCAACGCCACCAGCGCTCTTGCCTTGCCGAGATGGTGTCCGGTCTCGCGATGGATGGCAAGCGACTCCTCAGCGGCCTCGACGGCCGCATCGACGTGGGCGCTTGCCAGCTCCACCCGAGACAGGACGGTCAGGCCCAGGGCACGGAAGGAGATCGCCCCGGCTGGTTCGGCGAGGGCAGAGACCGTCCCGCAGTGCCGACGAGCGTCGTCGTGCAAACCAAGCAACTCTGCTGACTCGGCGAGTCCCACTAGCGCGTTCAGCCGCAGAGCAAGGTTGCCGAGCCTTTCGGCGATCGCGTGAGCGTCGGTGAACGCGTCGAGTGCATCGGCCGGATCATTTGAACGAAGGCGTACGTATCCAGAGACATTGAGGGCGTCGCCGGAATGTCCGAGCCCCAGGTCTCCTGAGAGGTTGACGCAGCGGACCCTGTCCGCCTCCGCCTCGAGGAGGCGACCAAGGTCTGCGAGGATGAGCGACCGCGTGAAGGCCGCGTTGAACAGCATGACCGGATCGTCGAGTTCCCCCCGCTCGGCCACCTGCCTGTCGAGGACGTCGAGAGCCTCTGCTGGCCTGCCCAGTATCGAAAGGATCTCCGCGAGATTGGCGTATGACGTCGCCTGTGCCGGAGACTCTGCGCCGCTGTTGACACACTGCCGGAAATAGGTGAGGGACCCTTCGAAGTCACCGAGATAGCGGGCCAGTCTGCCGAGGTTGTCCAGCGTGGTCAGCTCACTGCCAGGTCCACCAGCCCGCTGTTTGATCTCGAGTGAGCGATGCAGCAGCTGGCGGGCGTCCGCGTAGTGCCCTTCGTTCGTGTCGAGAACGGCGAGGTTGTTGAGTATGCCGCTCTGGCGGGCCTCGTCGGCGGCTTGGGTGGCGTACTGGAGGGCAAAGGTGTAGTCCTGTCGCGCAGCCTTGTAGTCAGATCTCCTGAACTTCGTCGCATGGCCCATGTACGCAGACGCCAGCGCTGCTGGATCGGCACGACCGGTGGCCGCCGCCAGTGCTGCGTCGACAACCTGGGACGAGTGACTGACATGTCCGGTGCGGAACAGGTAGGTGCCGATCAGCTCCGCCAGGAGCCATGACCAGTGGTGTGGACCCGACTCCGCGGCGTGGAGCACAGCGTCGACCAGGTTGAGCTGTTCGTCCTCGTACCATGCTAGGGCAGCTTCAGTCGAAACCACCTCGACACTTGGAATGTCCGGGGGAAGGGTGGGCGACGGCAGCCGCAGCGACGCCGGGTAGCGGATCGCGTGAGCGTCAGCGGTGGTGGCGTAGTACCACGCCAGAAGGCGGTCGATGGCGGCTTGCCGCCGGTCGGCTGGTTCGGCCGCGACTGCCGTGGCACGCGCGTACTGACGCAGCAGGTCGTGAAACGTGAAGCGGCCCGCTGCGTGCTCAGTGATCAGGTGGGCGGAGATGAGCCGGGCCAGACCTCTGCGCGCGTCGGGGACCGATACGCCGGCGAGCGCTGCCGCTGCGGGTGCGGTGAAGTCCGGGCCAGGCAGCAGGCCGAGCAGCCGGAACAACCGTCGTTCGGCTTCGGCGAGGCGTTGGTATGACAGGTCGAACGTAGCGCGGACCGCGGCTTCGTCGTCACCGTCGATGGCGAGAGAGCCGAGAACGTCACTGGTGCTCAGCTCCGCCACGTAGTCGCCGACGCTCATATGCGGGTGGTCGGCGAGGCCGCCGGCGGCGATACGGAGAGCGAGAGGAAGCCGCGCGCACAGTACGGCAAGCGATGGCACCGCTTCGAGTTCGTCAGGCATCCGGTCCGGATCGAGCTGTTCGCGGAGCACTGCCTCGGCGTCGGACTGCGTGAGGGTGTCCAGCGGCAGCCGGCGGGCGCCGTCGCGTGCGATGAGCCCCGTCAGCCGGTCCCGGCTCGTGATGAGCGTGCAGGACGCCGGGCTAGTTGGCAGGAGTGGACGTACCTGGGCGGCGTCGGCCACGTTGTCGAGGACGACGAGCACAGCCTTGTCCGCAAGGGCGGATCGGTACGCCGCCAAGGCCTCGTCGAAGTTGTCAGGTGTGGAGTCAGGCTCGACTCCTAACCCACGCAGGAAGTGGCCCAACGCCTCGTCCGCGGACACCGCTGGTGCGGACGCGTACCCGCGCATGTCGAGATAGAGCTGCCCGTCCGGGAAGCGTGCGGCGGCCGCACGCGCCCACCGGACCGCCAATGCGGTCTTGCCGACCCCACCCATCCCGCTGAGCACCACGACCCGCGGGTGGTCAGAGCCCACGGGCGCGAGCAAGGTGTCGAGCCGTGCGAGCTCGGCGACCCGTCCGGTGAATCCTTCGGTTAGCGGAGGAAGCTGCACCGGCGGCAAGCGGAGTGGCGTCCCGGGCGTCGGTGGCGGCTGCCGGTTGGGCGGTGGCGCATCCAGCGCTGGATCTCCTCGCAGGATGGCGACCTCGAGGTCGCGAAGCTCCTTGCTGGGGTCCAGACCGAGCTCCTCACCGAGGAGGTCTCTGGTTCTCGCGAACGCCGCCAATGCGTCCGCGGTACGCCCGCACCGGTACAACCCCAGCATCAGCTGTGCGGTGAACTTCTCCCGCAACGGGAACTGCGCTACGAGTGCTGACAGCTCCGGCACGAGCGCGGTTGCCGGCGAGCCGTGTGTGAGCTCAGCGTCGTACAACTCAGTCTGGACGACGAGGCGGAGCTCGTCCAGCCGCGCCGCCTCGTCGCGGAGGAGGTCAACCGGCTCCACCGTCTCGAACGCGCTGCCCCGCCATAACGAAAGGGCAGCACGATATCGGTCGACCGCTCCATCCATGTCTCCCGCCTGGTACAGATTGCGGGCCTCGGCGACATCATGTTCGAACTGGTCGGCGTCCGCCTCACCGGGCTCAACCCGGAGTGCGTACCCGTTCTGTTGGTGCGCGATGCGCTCGTGGTCGTGGAGTGCACGGCGTAGCCGGAGGATGTTGCCCTGCAGGTTCTTTCGTGCACTGGGCGGGGGCTCACTCGACCATAGCTGTGAGAGCAGACGATCGGTCGACACCGTTCGATTTCGGCAACAGAGGAGTACGGCGAGCAGCAACTGTTGCTTTGCGGATCCGAGATCCAACGGCCTCTCGTCATCGCTGTGAACCATGAGCGCGCCGAGTATCTCGAAGCGCATTACATGCTCCTTCGCCACCACCACCATGGCTGCCTCGCGCGGTGGGCCGATGACGGCGCGCGATCAACCATCTGTCTGTCAATCTTAGTCGCGGCTCTTCGCCGGGGCCTCCAATCACCACGGGTACCTAAGGCAGGAAGCTGAAACATGGGAGACTCTGCACTCGAAAGTGAATGTCCACCATCATCCACTTGGAAAGACATAGACGTTACCCGCTTGCGGTTCGCGCGTCTGCCTCGGCTGCCAGGCGTATCGCCTGCTGCGTCATTGTGACGATCTGATCCGCGGGGGCATAGCGACGCTGGGAATGGGTCCAGACCAGGAGCATTCCGAGGTCCGAATCTAGACGCCAGCCGTCGAAGCTCGATTCGAGGAGCAGCCGGCGGGCCTGTGGGGTGAGTCCCGCGCCGACATGGTTGGCGTCGTCGGCTGTTGTGAGAAACCTCTTGTCGAAGGGCTGGTCGCCGGTACGGATCAGCTGCCCGGGCCGCCACTCGTCATGACTTTGCCATTTGTTCGCCACCTGCACCCAGAACGGCACGTGCGGCAATGGAACCGCCCAGACCGTGTGCAGGTAGGTCAGCTGCGCCCGACCGGCTCCGGAGGCGTGTCCTGCCAGCCAGTCGAAGACCATAACCCGGCGTCCCTCGGCAACACCTTCGAGGACGTTCAGGATGCGGGACCCGACGGCCATCCGCGTCGGCTCCATGTTCATGAGCTTGCTCGTAATCATGCTGCCCGCTGTGCCCAGCGACCGGGGCAGCTGCTGCACGAGTGGCACCAGGTCTGGTCGCTCCGCCGTGTATCCCCATCCCTGGCTCTCCGCCAGATCGGCCATGGCCTTCGAACGCTGCGCCGGTGCCCGCCGCGCACGAACCCTCGGTACGACGATGGCGGCGATGACAAGCAAGATCACCGCAACCACGACGACCTTGGTCACCAGTTCACTCATTCGACCTTCACCCTCCTCGACTCCGAACTCGCGTCCGTCATCCGACCAAGGTCGGGTGACACCGGTCCAGTCGTTTCGGGTGGAGCCGAATTGTCGCGGCTCAGAGGTCGTGCCTGTGATAGCGAATAAGGACGGGCAGCTCGGTGACGGACACCATGCTGCCTGGCTTGGGCACCTCCACGGTCCCGTCGAGATGCTCGACCCGCGCGGTGCCCGGCTCGGCAAGCATGGTCGCCTTGCCGATGTCGGTCCACCGGATCACCGCCTCGCGCGACGGTCGATCGGGAGGGCAATCCCCGGGCGAGGACGCAAACACGAATCGGAGCTGCCAGACATTCGGAGGGAGGTTGTCGTCGCTGCCGTGACTGGCGGATCGTACGTACGCATCGGTCAGCCAGCGCTGCAGCCTGTCAACGAACCAGGCGGCCTGCGTGGGCGGACCGCCCTCAGCCTGGAGGACGATCGGGACGTTTCGTCCTCCCCAGTAGTGGAAGTACATCCGACTGCACCGCGCGAAGATGCCTGCGAGGAAGTGGCGTACGGCGTATGCGCCCGCAGTGGCCTGATCCGGTCGCGGAGCATGGACGATGTTATGAGCGGGTCCGGTGCTCCACATCAGACGCTGGGCGCCCACGGCATGCAATGTCCGGTCGATGAGGCCGCTGAGCTCGACCATCTCCTCCGGCGGTCCGGAGGGATCACGCGGATGCAGCTTGACCGCGACGGCGTCGCAGTGCTCGAGAACCCCTGCCTCGGCGTACGCCCGAAGTTGTTCCCTTGCGGCCGGATCCCAGAGGTCACCGAACGACGGCGACACCACGAGTGCAGCTGGGTCCACGTCCTTGATGATCCTTGCCGCACGCTGGACCATCGCGGCGAGCGTTTCGGCGGATCCGTTGTACCGCATCGGCGAGTTGACGTAGTCCCAGAGTTCGTACGCCTCGATCCGGCCCTGGTAACGGGTCACCGTGGCGCGGACGTAGGCATCCCAGTCGGCCAGATCATCCGGCGGCGCTGCACGGCAATCGTCGAGGTAGACCGCGCGTTTCGCGTCAGGGCATACCCATCCAGCCGGCATACCCATCGTGTAGAGCACCGGCAGGCACGCGTTCCGTGCGCCGGCCACGAGCCGGTCCAGCGTCCGCCAGTCGAAGACCTCCTTGTGGGGTTGGATGTTCGACCACCGGCAGGCGCAGTCCCACAGGCGGACCGCCCCAACTCTGAAGTCGGGCATCCTGCCACTGGTGCTGTTGAGGGTTACGCCGAAGAACGCCGGATTCACCGGCTCTGGCGGGTCGTGGTACCACTCCGGACCAAGTACGTGTTGCGGGGCGACGCGCACAGCTGGCACCGGCACCGCCATGGCGGGATCCGGCTCATCCACACCGGCAAGGATTGTCTCGTGCATCCGCTGCAGCTCTGGTCCCGGTTCAACCCCGAGTTCCTCCACGAGAACGCTGCGCCCGGACCGGTACACCTCGAGTGCCTCGGCCTGGCGGCCGAGCCGGTGCAGCGCCCGCATCAACAGGACGCGGAACCGTTCCCGGAATGGGTGCGCCTCCACCAGAGCAAGCAGCTCGCCCACTCGCTCGCCATGGCCCCCGATGGCGAGTTCGGTCTCGAGGCAGCGCTCCAGGACAAGCAGCCGACGGTCCTCCAACCTGGTCGCTTCGGCTGCCAGGGTGCGCACTCCACCGAGTGCCGGGCCACGCCACAGGGCGAGTGCCTCCCGAAGGCGAGAGATGCACGCGTCCATCTGCCCGGCAGACCGGAGCTCGCCGGCCTCGGCGGCCAGGCGTTCGAAGACATGGGCGTCGACGTCATCGAGTCCGGCCTGGAGGAGATAGCCGCCGGGATGGGTTTTGATCGCAGGGCCGAGCGAGCGCCGTAACACCGACACCGCGGTGAGGATCTGCCCATGAGCGGTGGTTGGCGGCGAGCCTTCCCACGCCGCGTCGACCAGACGTCGAACCGGCACGACCTGGCCAAGGTTGAGAGCGAGGACCGCGAGCACCGTCCGTTGACGAGGCCCGCCGATCGGAACTGCCGTGCCCTGGTCGCACACCTCGACCGGCCCCAGCAGGTGGTAGTCCATCCGCGCCTCCCGCGTGGCTCAGCATCAGCAAGATCGTCGCACAGTCGTACAGATCTGCGTCGGGGCAGGCGAGGCGCCACCTGGCCGCGGCCAGGCGGCCATGTCAGGACGATCCGGGGTCGTATCCCGGCGGCTCGGGCCAGAAGCTGCCCATCATGGGCGTCGACAAGGCAAGCTTGGCCGAATGCCAAGGTCGGCCCGGAAGGATGCGAGCACCGTGGAGCAGCGAGACCGTCCCCACATCCTGCTCATCACGACCGACCAGCAGCGGTTCGACACGGTGGGCCCGCGGTCGCCCGACTTCCTGCGGACGCCGCACCTCGACCAGTTGGGCCGCGAAGGCGTTCGCTTCGACCGTGCCTACGCGGAGTGCCCGATCTGCGTACCCTCCCGCGTCAGCATCATGACCGGCCGCAGCGTCCTTTCCCACGGCATGGCTGGCAACGGTTCCACCTCGGAGGTCATGGGTCGCGACGGCACGCTGCCGTCGGTGCTCCGCGATCTCGGCTACTCCACGGCGGCGATCGGAAAGATGCACTTCACCCCGGAGCGGGCGCGCCACGGCTTCGACGAGATGCTGCTGCCCGCCGACTACTACCGCTGGATGAGCGAGAGCGGCACGCCGGTGCAGCCCATGCGGCACGGCCTGGGACAGAACGAGCTCTACCCCGGGATGGCCACCGTTCCCGAGGCGCTGACGCTCACCACGTGGATCGCCGACCAGTGCGTACGCTACGTACGCGACCGGCGCGATCCGACGACGCCGTTCTTTCTGTGGGCGAGTTTCACCAAGCCCCATCCGCCGTTGGACCCGCCCGAGCCCTATGCCTCGATGTACCGCGACGCGCCCGTGCCCGATCCCGTCTACGGTGACTGGAGCGGTGACGACGCGGCGCCCGAGGCGTTCCTGCGCCAGCGGCAACGGCACAGCTACGATCTCGTACCGCCATCGGTGATCCGGGCCGCCCGCGAGGCGTACTACGGGCTCATCACCCACGTGGACTACGCGATCGGGCGGATCTTCGCCGGGCTACAGGACGTCGGACTGCTCGACGACACGTTCGTCGTGTTCACCTCGGACCACGGCGAGTTCCTCGGCGACCATCATGCCGGCAACAAGGTCATGTTCCACGAGCCGTCCGCTCATGTCCCGTTCCTGGTGCGACCGCCCAAGCGCGACGGGCACGGCCTGCATGGCACCACGAGCGATGCGCTCGTCACCCACGCCGACGTTCTTCCCACACTTGTCGCTGCCGCGGGCGGTGTGCCCTCGCCGGACCTCGACGGGCATGACCTGCTGGCGACGGTGCGTGGCGGGACGCCGGTACGGCAGTACGTCTGCGGCCTCGCCGCGGATGGCCGCTCCGGTGCCGGTGCCGCGCCCGCTCCGGTCTACCTCGCGGTCACCGACGGCCGATGGAAGTACATCTGGTATCCCGAAGGCGCGCAGGAGCAGCTTTTCGACCTCGACACCGACCCTGACGAACTGGTGGACCGCAGCGGCCGCCCGGACACCGAAGAGGTCCGACGGGCGCTGTCCACCGCCCTCGCCGAGCAGCTGAGGAAGGCCGGATCACCGTGGGCGACGATCGAGGGCCTCGTCGAGACACCCCTGCGGCAGGAGCCGGTCACTGATCGCCGCGCCACCGCCTGGCCCGGCTATCACACCGAGTCCTATGGCGTGGACGTACGCCACTGACTGGCCCCGTCGCGCCGCCTGAGCTCCCTGAGCTCTCGCGGCGACCGGCCGGTGTGCCGGCGGAACACGGTCGCGAAGTGCTGTGCTGAGGAGAAGCCGAGCTCGCTGGCGATGGTGGTGATGCTGCGGTCCGTCTCGGTGAGGAGCATTTCCGCTCGCTCGATCCGCAGGTTGGCCTGGTAGCGGGCGGGGCTGACGCCGATCTGCCTGGTGTAGAGCTGTGTCAGGTAGGTAGGCGAGAGGCCGACGTTGCCTGAGAGTTCGGCCAGCGGAACCGAGTCCGCGTAGCGGGCATCGAGAATCCGGCGGGCGTGGGCGACAGCGGGGTGGAGGAGGTCGTGCCGCTGGCCGGTTGTGGCAAGTTGGCGGGTGATCTCGACCAGAAGATGTTGAACGGACAATTTCAGTCCCTCACCGCGCAACGCCTGGGCCGTCGTGACCTCACGCAGGAACGCGTCGAACGGTCCATGGACGGCGTGTGCGTCGGCCAGGTGGTAGGGCAGGTGGGCCTGCCAGCAGGCCGCGACGTCGGGCAGATCTTCGAGAAGGACGGATACGTCGAGGCCGGCGAACACGAACTGCCACGACCTTGCCGCCGGACGGACCATGTGGTGGCGGGTCCGGGGCGGGACCGCGAGCAGGCCGTGGCGGGCGACCTCGTACTCGCTGGCGCCCACCCGCCAACGGGTCGGCGGGCCATCGGTCTGCAGGTAGAACTCCCACACGGCATGGGCGTGCGGTCCGATGAGCCATGAGGTGGGTGCGCGTTGGTCTCCGGCGTGTCTGAGTCCGGCCACCCCGGATCGCTCGAGATAGGCGTGGAACCCTGCCTGGATCCCCTTCGGCGTGATGACGGACGGCTCGACGGTCATCGCAAGATTGTGTACGTCTTGACCGGTGTTTGTGAACGCCGCCGGGGTACTCCCGGGCCTAGCGTGCGGAGGTATGACCTCACTGAGGGCACCCGCCCACCTGCTGCCGACCGACGAGGATGTCGAGTTCTTCCGCCAGCACGGCTACTGGATCTCTGGGCGGATCATCCCCGACGAGGTGATCGCCGCCGCGGAGCGCGGAATGGCGCGACTCTACGCAGGAGATGTCGATCATCGTCTGCCGAACGGGGAGTCGCAGCACGGCTGGGTGCCCGCACACGGTGACGTCCTCCGGAAGAACGACTACGCCTCACTGGTGGTCGACGAGCTGGCCGCACTGGTGCGCCATCCGCTCATCGCTGCCTGTGCCGCTCGCCTGGCTGGAGTCGAGGAGGTCCGGCTCTGGCATGACCAACTTCTCTACAAGCCTGCCGAACGACTTCTGCCCGAAAGCGGCCAGGTCAATGTCGGTTGGCACACCGATCGGCAGTACTGGCGCACCTGCGCGAGTGCGCACATGCTCACCGCCTGGGTGCCGTTCCACGACGTCGGGTCCGCCGAAGGCTCGGTGTCGTTCGTTCCGGGAAGTCATCGCTGGGACGAGGACGTCGTCCTCAACTTCTTCGATCCTGACCTGTCGACACTTGATCGGCTGCGCGCCGACCGCCAGTTCGAGGTGGCCGTCACCGAGATTCCCAAGGGGGCGATGAGTTTCCACCACTGTCGGACGATCCACGGCAGCGGACCGAACCTGAGTCACGGCGCGCGACGGTCGATCGCGATCCACCTGCAGCCCGGCGACAACCACTTCGTCAGGCATCCGCTGCCGAACGGCGAGTTCGCCCGGCATGGCCTTGATTCCTTGGTACGGCGTACGGCAGATGGGGATCCGGACTACTCCGATCCCGCGGTCTGTCCTCGCCTGTGGCCGTCGCAGCAGTAGAGAAGGCCAGCCGGCCAGAGGAGGTGGCATCGTTGGGGAGTTTGGAACGGACGGAGTCGAGCGGTCGCCGAACCGAGGTCGGTCGCCGTCGCGTGCTGTACATGTGCGCTGCCACGGCAGGTGCGGTGATGCTCTCGGCCTGCTCCCCAGGCTCGGCTGGCCAGGAGACAGGCACCGGCTCCGGAAAAGCGAGACGTGCGGGCAGCGCGGCGAAGAGGGGATCCGCGACCAGACCGCTGCCGACCCCCTCGTCGTTGGACGAAGCACCTCAGCTCGCCGCACAGGTGAGGGCTGGTCGCCTTCCCCCGGTGGCCGACCGGCTGCCGAAACGTCCCTACGTGGTGCCCCACCACTGGCTCACACCGGGAAAGTACGGCGGCGAGCTCAGGCTGGTCGCTTCCTCGACCGACAGCGCGGCGTTCCGGGAGTACATGTACGGCCACTCCCTCATCCGCTGGTTGAACGACGGGATGGACATCGGTCCGGGGCTGGTCGAGAGTTGGGAGACGGGCGACGACGCGTCGGAGTGGACGTTCCACTTCCGTCCAGGTCTCCACTGGTCCGACGGCGCGCCGTGGACGACGGACGACATCATGTTCTGGTGGAAGGACATGGTGGGCAACGACGCGCATCCGGACACTCCACCAGATGAGACGCGTTCCGGAAACGGTGCGCTCATGGACCTGTCCGCGCCGGACGACGTCACCCTCGTCATGCGGTTCGACACGCCCGCGCCCCTTACGCCGTTTCATCTTGCCCGCTGGGTCAACGGCGGTATCGGGCCGACGTGGATGGCGCCGAAGCACTATCTGAAGCAGTTCCACCCGGCCTACAACGACCAGGTGTCCAAGGACTGGGCCTCTGCCGGAGGCGAGTTCGAGCTCAAGCGGAACTGGACGGTCAACCCGGACTGCCCCACGATGACCGGCTGGCGGCTCAAGAGCTACAAGGAGGGCCGCCAGGTCGTCTACGAACGGAATCCGTACTACTGGTGCACCGACCCGGACGGGCGGCAGTTGCCGTACGTCGACACGGTCACAGTCGCCGCCGTCGCAGACCCTGAGGTGATGAAGCTCCAGATCCAGGAGGGGGAGTATGACCACGTGGACGGTTACCTCTCCGGATCTGTCACGTTGAGCGACGTCTCCTCGCTCAAGCAGACCCAGGACCGCAGCGCACTCGAGGTCTTGTTGTGGGACAGCGGCGACGGGACCGGATCGCTGTTCTTCTTCAACTACGACTATCGCGAACCCACGATGCGCGCGCTGATCCGGAACCCGAAGTTCCGCCAGGCGTTGTCTCATGCGTTCGACCGGGCCGAGGCGCAGAAGGCGATCTACTTCAACACCGGCGAACGGACGACGGGAACCTACAGTCCGAAGTCGTTGGACTTCCTCGCCGACGACACCGCGGGGGATGTCTACAAGCAGTGGCGCGACAGCTATGTCGACCACGATCCCGAGCAGGCCAAGGCGATTCTGGACGAGATCGGGGTGGTCGACTCCGACGGTGACGGTAAACGGGAGTTGCCCGACGGTGGCAAGCTCGTCATCCGCCTCGACTATCCGGCGGGAACCAGCCACGACCACGTCCAGAAGAACGAGTTGTTGAAGAAGGACTGGGAACGCATCGGGCTGGAGACGAAGCTCAACCCCGTGCCGCCTGATGCGTGGACGGTCGACTGGGACGCCGGCGAACTGATGTCGACCACCGCCTGGGAAATGGGCGGCGGCATCCACGAGATCCTGGTGGAACCTCAGGTGCTGGTCCCACTCGAGGGCTTCTCCGCCTGGTGGGCACCACTCCACGCCAACTTCCACGCGGTATGGAACACGGCTGACGCCGCCAAGCTACGCGGCACTGATCCGTACTCTCGCACCCCGCCGAGTGTCGAGCCCGAACCCGGGGGGCCCATCGAGCGGCTGTGGCGGCTCTACGACGAGGCGAAGACGGAGCCCGACGCCATGCGCCGTTACGCCAAGGTCTGGGAAATGATCAAGATCCACGTCAGCGACGGGCCGTTCTTCATGGGTGCCGTCGCGAACTTCCCCCGGGTCGTCCTCGCGCACAAGGATCTCGCGAACGTTCCGCGCCGGGAGAACCTCCGGCTGAACGGATTCTGCGGACCGTGGAGCCACCCGAACCCGGCCGTGTACGACCCGGAGACGTGGTACTGGGTGAACCCTGGCGCGCACACCTGACCCGGGTCAGGCACGCGCGGTCCGGCGGGGACGCCGCTGTTGGAGTCGGAAGGCGCTCGGCGGCATGCCGGTCCGCCGGGAGAACATGCGGGTGAAGTACGCCGGATCGTCATGGCCGACCTTCCGGGCGATTTCGGCGACCGTGAGGTCGGACTCGGCGAGGAGTTCCTTGGCGCGGTTGAGGCGTATCCGAAGGACGTACTCCTTGGGTGAGCATCCTCCACCGCGTCGGATGGTTCGGCGCAGCGAGCTCAGGGACAGCCCGATGCGTCGGGCGTGCTCGTGCACCGAGAGTGGGCTGCAGGCACCCTCGCGCAGGGCCGCAAGGATGGCGGCATCGTCGGCGTCACGGTCGCCGTCCTGGTCGTGGGCACCCAGGACCAGGGCGTGGACGGCGTGGGCGGCCTCCACCTCCGTGCCAGGACGCTGGTGGCGGCAGACGTCGAGCAACCGGTCCAGGGCGGCCCGTGCGCCGAACGGGTCGGCGAGGGGGACGACGGGCTCGGTCCTGGAGAGGTAGCCGAGTTCTTCGTACGCGGTCGCCGCCGGGCCCTCGAAGAGCAGCCAGATCTCCTGCCAGCCACGGCCATGCGGCCCGTAGCTGTGGGGCACGCCCGGGAACAGCCAGAACAGGGTCGACGCCGTGAGCTCGGCGCGGCGCGGCGGGTCACCCCACTCCAGCCACCCCGCACCCTTGACGACGAACACGGCTGCGTAGGACTGCAGGACACGAGGCGGGCAGGGGTCGACCTGCTGTTTGTGGCCCGCTCCGAGGCAGGCCATCCCCAACCTGCGTTGCGTGGCGGTCGGCGTCAGGTAGTGCGCCCAGCCCTTGACCATGTGGTCCTCCTGACCCGCCGCTTGCCGTACGGCGGAGGCTTCGCAAAAGTCCAAGATCGAGGTTGATTAGTCCATGTCCGCCCGTCAGCGTACGCAGGAGACTCGACAAGACCCAGGGCAGAAAATGCCAAGCCGGAGTCTCGGCGGACCGTCTGGAGATCACGATGACGCGCGGATCGGCGGTGAGCAGGCGCAGCCTCCTCAGGGCGTCCGCTGTGGTTGCGGCCGCTGCCACGCTCGGGTCCTGCTCCGGAGATGGGGCTTCCCGCTCCGGCCGCCGCGCGGGCACCGGGCCGGCTGGCGGCACGGGTTCGCCGACGAAACCGCTCCCCGTGCCGCCTTCGCTGCACGAGGCGCCGACGCTGGCCGCGCGGGTGAAGGCAGGTGACCTGCCAGCGCTCGCGAAGCGGCTGCCGGATCATCCGTACGTCGTGCCACACCGGTGGCTGCGGCGCGGCAGCTACGGCGGCGTCTGTCGCCTCGTCGCCGGAGAAACGAACGACGCCGCCATCGGCCAGTACATGTACGGCCACTCGATCCTGCGCTGGCTCAACGACGGCATGGATGTCGGGCCCGGTCTCGCCGAGAGCTGGGAGCCCAACGAGGACTTCTCCCAGTGGACGTTCCACTTCCGTACCGGTCTTCGGTGGTCGGACGGAACGCCATGGACGACCGCCGACATCATGTACTGGTGGGAGGACACGGTCCTCGACGAGAGCCACCCGGAGGTTCCGCCGGACGAGGCGGTCTCCGGCACGGGAGGCGTGGCCGAGCTGTCGGCGCCCGATGACCACACGCTGGTGATCAGCTTCGACTCGCCGACACCGCTCACGCCGGACCGCCTGGCCGACACGGTCAACCGCAGTGTCGGTGCCGACTGGATGCTGCCACGTCACTACCTCGAGCAGTTCCACCCGGAGTACTCCCGCTCGGTCACCGCCGACGACTGGTACCTCACCCACGACAGCAAGGCGGACTTCCTCGTCAATCCCGACTGTCCGGTGATGACCGGCTGGAAACTCACGATTTACACCGAAGGTCGCAGCGTCAGCTGGGAACGCAACCCCTACTACTGGTGCGTCGACCGCGCGGGGAACCAGCTGCCCTTCATGGACACGATGATCTGGAACGTCGTGAAGGACGAGGAGGTACGCAAGCTCCAGTTCACCGAGGGGCGAGTCGACTTCGCGGAGGGTCAGCACTCCACCATCGCGCTCGCCGACGTGGAGGGTCTCAAGCAGGCGGCATCGCGCACCGGCCTTCGCGTGTGGTTCTGGGGGAGCGGTTCCGGAAGCGGTTCGCTGTTCTTCTTCAACTACGACTATCCCGACGACGCGATGCGCGAACTGATCCGGAACCGGAAGTTCCGCCAGGCGCTGTCACATGCGTACAACCGCAAGGACGTGCTCAAGTCGCTTTACTTCAACAGCGGCGAGCTGACGACCGGAACGCTCAGTCCCAAGGCGCCGTGCTTCCAGGCCGGCAGTCGCGGACAGGACGTCTACCGCGCCTGGCGGGACGCCTATGTCGACCACGACCCGAAGAAGGCCGCCCAGATCCTTGACGAGATCGGCGTGGTGGATGCCGACGGCGACGGCTTCCGCGAGAAGCCCGACGGCTCCGAACTGGTCGTACGGCTGGACTATCCGGCCGACACGAGCAAGGAGCACATCACCAAGAACGAGCTCCTGCGCAGGGACTGGCAGGCCATCGGGGTGAAGACCGAGATGAACCCCGTTCCGCCCACCGCATGGTCGGACATGTGGAGTCGTGGGGAGCTGATGAGCAACACCGCCTGGGAGATCGGAGGCGGCGGCATCATGAGCTGGCCCTCCTGGGTGGTCCCCACCATCCCCGACACCTGGGCACCCCTGCACGGACAGGCGTACATCATGCGCAGCGGTGATCCGGACAAACTCGAGGAGGAGAAGGGCCTGAACCCGTGGAAACGCCATCCACCGTGGGTGCTTCCGGAAGAGGGCAGCCCGATCGATCGGCTGTGGCGACTGTATGGCCGGGCACGGATCGAGGCCGACAATGCAAAGCTCAACGACCTGCTGTGGCAGATGTGCCGGATCCACATCGAGGACGGGCCGTTCTTCCTCGGCGTCGTGGCCGACTATCCGCAGGTGATCCTGGTGCACAAGGACATGGAGAACGTTCCCCAGCAGGAGAACCTGTTTCTCGGCGGACAGATCAACACGTGGGACATCCCGGTCCCGGCGGTCTACGACCCGGAGGCATGGTTCTGGACCAACCCGGATCAGCACACCTAGACGCGACTGGCACCGAGCTTCGCCAACTGCCCCGTCGGGAACTCGAGGAGCGACCATGACTGTCACACCCATCTGGCCGCGGCTCGTCGCACAACACCACGAGCTGGATCCCGCGCCCGAGGCACTGGGCGAGCTCCGCAGCTCGGCAGCAGTGGCCGACGACCCGCACCAACTCCGGCAGCGGATGGCCGACGACGGCTATCTCTTCCTGCCAGGCTTTCTCGGTCGCGACGCCGTAATGGAGGCACGGCGCAGCGTCACCGATCGTCTGGCCGCAGAAGGGCTCACGGATCCGAGCCGGCCCGCCGACCTCGCGGTGGCACCGGCGGACTCGACGCTGACGTTCAAGCCCGACCTCGCCCATGACAACGCGCCCCTGCACGAGTTGTTGTACGGCAGCCTGATGCTCGACTTCTACCAACGCCTGTTGGGCGGGGCGATCCGGCACTACGACTACACCTGGATGCGGGCGGTGGCGCCGGGGCGCGGGACGGCCCCGCACGGGGACGTGGTCTTCATGGGCCGCGGAACGCACAACGTCTACACCGCATGGGTACCGCTCGGCGACGCGGACTTCACCCTGGGTGGCCTGATGGTCCTGGAGGGGTCGCACCGCCGTGGCCAGATCGTCGACGACTACGCCCTTCGTGACGTCGACACCTACTGTCAGAACACCGATGGTGAGGACGACCTGTCGCGGTTCAACGGCACGCTCTCCCGGGACCCGGTGCGCCTGCGCGAGGAGTTCGGCGGACGTTGGTTGACCACCGAGTTCCGGGCGGGAGACCTGCTGACGTTCAGCATCTACCTCGTGCACGCCAGTCTCGACAACCGCTCCGACCGGATCCGACTCTCGTCGGACTCGCGCTACCAGCTCGCGTCGGAACCCGTCGACGACCGCTGGATCGGCGAGGCGCCTGTCGCCCACGGCCCGGATGCCAAGCGCGGCCTGATCTGCTGATCCCGCGACGCCGACCGTGAAGGCGCCAGCGCGCCGCCACCTGTGGTGGCGGCGCCCGGCATGCCCTTCCGCACCGATTCGGCACCCGACGGCGATGATCTAGACCGCCGTCAGGACTTGCCGCGGAGGACGGCCCGACGCTGCTTCAGCTCCTCCTCGGTGATGTCGCCGCTGGCGTACCGCTCCGCAAGGGTGCGCTCGGCGGCCCCGCGTGCCGACTGCGCGGGCGACCTGCGGTAGATCAGGTACCCGATGCCGGACAGAACGGCGACCCAGAACAGAATCGGGAAGATCAGCCACCAGCCCGGCCCGCCGCCACCCCAACCGGGATGTCCGTTGCCCCAGTACGCCTGCGCGAACTGCGTGAAACTCGCAAGTTGTGCCATCATCACGATCTCCTTCTGGAGTATGCGTCTCGCTTTTCTGCGTCCCTTGATCGTGTCTCGATGGCGCTGACACGGGATCGGTCAGGCGGCGGCACCTGGCGTACGTCGTCCAGCGCAGGCGCGGGCTGCTGCGTACCGCCCCGGAGGTACGTCACGCCGATAGCGCACGGTGAGGAACCTGGTAGCGGGTGGCGTCCACCTGACCGACGATCACAGGAGACGGGTGAGGTCGTCCGCCAACAGGTGCAGGCTGGCGAGGACGCCAGGTACGTTGCGTGGGTCGTCGCGGACGACCTGGAACCGCACGATGTCGAAGGCCGTGGCGGCCACACTGAACGCGAGCGGTCCGGGTCCCGCGACGGCCTCGCCCGCCCTCCGGATCAGCTGGCGGACCTCTCCGCTGTCGGTCTCGACGTAGGCCTCCCGGAGGAGCCATGCGTAGTCGACGACCCTGGTGCCGCTGCCGAGCGCCTCGACGTCGATCACGCCGGTGACCCGACCGTCCTCCATCATGACGTTGCAGCTGTTGAAGTCGCCGTGCACCATGTCGCCATCGGGCAGCTGCACCGCACCATGCGGGGCGAGGACCTGGTCGAAGTGGGTGAGGAGGTCTCTCCCTGCCTGGCCGAGGGTCTGCAGGAACGGCCGTGGGCCGTCGGGATGCTGGTCGAGTACGACGGCACTGATGTAGTCCGACCAGTTGTGGCCGGGGTCAGGATCCAGCCCGGCCTGGCGTTCGATCACGTCGACCAGCGGGGCAACGGACTCGGCCGTCAGCGGGTCTCCCGGCTGGCCGGATACGAGTTCCTGCACGTGATAGGAGGTCCCGGCCTCGGTGACGCCGGCGGCGATCCACCGCGGTGTCGGGTAGCCGGTTGCTCTGAGGGCGTCGACCATGCCCAGGAGGCGCGGTCTGCGCGACGCAGGGTCGTCGTCACGGCACTTGAGGATGGCGTGCCCGCCGGCGGGATCGACGAGGATCCAGGCTCCGCCGTTCATCCCGCCCTCGCACCGGCCGCGCAGTTCGAAGTGCAGGCCATGGAGGTGGTTGATCGCGCTGACGACGTGCCGGGTTCGTACCACGGCAGGGTCGGTGTGGTCGGTGGTGTCTGTGGCGTCGTTCATGAGGGTGTTCTCTCTCCAGAGTCGGACAGCCGTCCCGTCGGGGCCGACGGGACGGTGGTCGAATGCGCGGCAGAGGCCGCGCGGGAGAGGTCACGCCACGAGCGATGACCCTAGCGGTCGTGTGCGTACGTACGACAGCGATTTGTGCGGCGGGCGAGGCATTGGTGGTCCCGGCGTAGGGAGTAGAGGGCGATCGCCAGGCCGGCCACGGTCAGGGCGGCGGCGGCAGGGTAGATCGACCGCAGCCCCAGCCCGCTGCTGATCACCTGTCCGCCGAGCCAGCCGGCGAAGGCGGCGGCGAGTTGGAAGCCGGAGGCGTTGACCGCGACGGCGAGTGTCGGCGCCGCGCTCGCCGTCGTCAGGACACGTGCCTGCATGCCCGGAATGAGGGCGAACGCAAGAACTCCGAGGGCGAAGGTCAGCACGGCCGCGGCCGGCCGGATCCCGCTGACCATCCAGAACACCACCAGAGTGCCGGCCAGGACGCCGAGAATGCCGATCAGCGAAGGCATCAGGGCCTTGTCCGACAGCCAACCACCGAGGAAGTTCCCGAGCACCGCGCCGGTGCCGTAGACCAACAGCAGCACCGGAATCGCGCCGGCGGCGAAGCCGGCGACGTCGGTGAGCAGGGGCGTGATGTAGCTGAAGACCATGACGATCCCGACGTTCCCCACCGCGGTGAGCGCGATGGCGAGCCGGACGTCGCTGTTCGCGAACACCCGCAACTCCCCAACGACCGAACCGGTAGCAAGGGCGGGCCCCGCGGGAACGAACCGCAGGACCGCCAGCAGGCCGGCGGTCGCGACGGCGGCGACCGCCACGAAGGTCGTCCGCCAGCCGAGGTTCTGGCCGATGAGGGTGCCGATCGGAGTGCCGAGGATGATGCCCAGGTTCATTCCCAGGACCAGCTTCGCCACGGTCGAGGCCTGCCTGCCCTCGGGCGCCATCGAGACCGCTGTGGTGATTGCCACGGCGAAGAACGTGGCCACGACCAGGCCGGCGACGAACCGGGCCCCGAGGAGCAGGGCGTAGGTCGGTGCCACCGCCGACGCGACGTTCCCGACCAGGGAGACGGCGATGAGCCCGGTGAGGAGTGTCCCGCGGGCAAGCCGTGCCGTCACCACGGTGACCACTGGGCCTCCGACGATCATGCCGAGGGCGTACGCCGTCACCAGCAGCCCGGCCGCGGGGATCGACACCGAGAGGTCCGCGGCGACGTCCGGCAGGATGCCGGCGATCACGAACTCACCGGTCGTCAGGCTGAAGACCACCAGCATGAGCGAGAGGACGGGGAGTGGCATGGCGACGCGCTCCAATGCATCGAGCTTGCATAATACGAGCTAGAACTATCACAGCTCGAAGTACGAGCGCTACACTCGGGGCTGTGGCAGGGCAGCGGGATCTGGCCGAAGAAGTGCAGATCGACCGGGACGTGTGCGGGTTGGTCCACCAGTTCGTGCAGCGGCTCGAGGTCCACGTTCGCGGCGTCGCTGATGAGCTCGGCCTCACCCCGGCGCAGGTCGTCGCGCTCCGGGAGCTCTCCGAGCCGATCACCGCTCGTGAGCTCGCCACCAGGATGCACTGCGAAGCGTCGAACGCGACGTTCATCCTCGACCGGCTCGAACAGCAGGGTCTGATCAAGCGGCAACCCCACCCGTCTGACCGGCGGGCCAAGCAGATCGTGCTCACCGCGGCCGGCCGGCGCACCCGCGCGGCCGTGCTCAAGCGCCTGCGTACCCAGTCACCACTCGCCCCGCTCACCGCGGCGCAGCAGGAGTCCCTGCGTGATCTGTTGAAAGTGCTCGTCACGCAAGGTTGACCGGCTCGCCCAGGCGATGTCTCCCCTCCCGGATGGATGGCACAATGCCGCCCATGGCGACTGCCCGTGATCCCGCCGGCGTTCCTGGCTGGTTGCTCGACGAGATGGCGACCGCGGGTCGGGAGAACCTCGACGCCGACCATGTGGCCCGCTACGACCTGAAGGAGGACTCGGGGGCGGCCGAGGAGGTACTCCTGTGCCGCGAGCTCGGCCTGACACGCGAGTCGACGATCGTCGAGATCGGGCCAGGAACCGGACAGTTCACCCTGGCCGTGGCCCCCGAGTGCCGGCGGATCGTCGCGGTGGACGTCTCACCGGTGATGCTACGAATACTGCGCGCCAAGGTCGACGAGGCCGGGTTGGACAACATCGCCGCCGTCCGCGCCGGGTTTCTGACCTACGACCATCAGGGAAGCCAGGCGGACTTCGTCTACTCCCGGTACTCCCTGCACCACCTGCCAGACTTCTGGAAGGCCGTCGCCCTGGCGCGGATCCACCGGTTCCTTCGACCTGGTGGCGTCTTCCGGCTGTGGGACATCGTGTACAGCTTCGAACCCACCGAGACCGAGGAACGCATCGAAGCGTGGTGCTCCACTCTTCCCGAGGCGGTCGAGGACGGCTGGAACCGGCGTGATCTCGAAGAACACGTCCGCGACGAGCACTCGACCTTCAGCTGGCTCCTCGAGCCGATGATGCGGCGAGCCGGCTTCGCCGTCGAGGACGCGGACTACTCCGACGACGGCATCTTCGCGAAGTACGTCCTTCGCCGCACCTGACCCCGCGGGTGACGTCCGCTGGGCCAACGCACGTGTGCCGCTTCACGGATATGAAGGGTGGTTGACCGTTTCCCGGACCTGATCAAGGCTCCGCGTCGGGGTGGAAGGGAGCAGGAGATGGCCGAGGACCGCATCGTCGACGTTCGCGCATCCTTCGTCGCCACGGACGAACCTGCGCAGACCGGGGGGTCATCGGGCCAGCGGGAGATGGCCGCTCGGACCTCCGCCAGGCGGCAGAACCACTGGCTCGGTGGCAAGGTCGCGAACCCGATGACGAAGTACGCGGAGTTCCGCGACAACCGCGACGCCGGAATCGGCGCGGACGACGGCGGGACGGTCGTGGTCGAGGTCGAGGCGGAGTCCGGCCAGGTCGGTGTCTGGACGACGAACGGGCTCGCCGCCGCCGCGATCATCACCCAGCACCTGGCCCGGTTGGTGATCGGGGAGCGGGCGTCGGCGCATACGAGGATCTGGGATCGGATGTTCTCCAGCACCCTGCGCTACGGGCGCAAAGGCCTTGTGCTGCACGCGATCTCGGCGGTCGACCTGGCGATCTGGGACCTGCACGGCAAGGTCGTGGGCGAGCCCGTCCATGCGCTGATCGGCGGCCGGATCCGTGAGGGCGTACCCGTGTATGCGACGGGTCCCAAGCCGGAAATCGCTGCCGCGTGGGGATTCGCGGGCGCGAAGCTGCCGCTCGTGTGGCACCCGTGCGAGAGCGAGGCGGGGTTCCGCAACAACGTCGCGCTTGCCCGGGAGGCTCGCGAGAGCGTGCCCGCCGACTTTCCGTTGATGTACGACTGCTGGATGGCGCTCGACGTCGACTATGCCGTACGCCTGGCACACGCCGTCGAGCCGCTCGGCTTCACCTGGATCGAGGAACCGCTTCCGCCGGACGACTACTCCGGTCTTCGGAGGATCCGTGACCGGATGCCGCCGACGATGACGCTGAACACCGGCGAACACGAGTACACCGCGGCCGGCTTCAAGCTGCTGTGTGAGGCCGGGGTCGACGTCATCCAGCCCGACCTCGGCTGGTGCGGCGGAATGACCGAGGTGCTACGGATCGCCGACGTGGCACGGGTCTACGGCGTCAAGGTCATCCCGCACACCTGCGGCATGCCGAACTACCATTTCGTCGTCACCCAGCCGGGCGGTGACCTGGCGGAGTTCCCGGTGCTGTCGGCCGACGGTGAGTCGGTCGCCCGGCAGCACGCGCCGCTGTTCACCGGCGAGGACGTGCCTGACAAGGGCGTGTTGACAGTCGGTGACAAGCCTGGCTTCGGGCTGACCCTGGACCCGGGCGTACGCCTGGAACGTGCGGTGCGCTAGCAGACATTCTCAGTTGTCTGGCGGGGCGGCCAGCGTGACCGGCTCCCCTGCGGGTGCGGTCGTACGGACCTCGAGCTCGGGTGCCTCGACGGTGTAGCGGGCGCGCTCGAGCCTGGTCAGGACGACGCCTGCCTGCGCGCTGTCGTCCGTCGCCACGAAGCGGTAGTGTCCCGCCGGCTGGTCGCTCGTTCCCACGACGACCTGTCGACCGCCAGCCGGGTCGAGCACCTGCGCGGCAACGCTGACCCAGCGCTTCCCGATACGACGTTGCAGGGTGAGGGCCACCGGTTCGTCGGTCGCGGTCCCGAGATCGACCGTGAACCTGTCCACCGGTGCGTTGGTGACGACACCGCCGGCGGCCAGTGACGGCGGTGTCACGTCCTCCTGGGCGGCGTCGAGTACCCGGACAGCTGCCAGTGTCATGCCGCCCCCACCCTCTCCCTCGGGATGGGGCAGCGGGCCGTCGGTGCCCGGCCGGATGGTGAGCAGGCGGTAGCGCCCGGGGGCCTGGGCCGGCACCGCGAGGTCGAGCCAGGTCGCGCGGCTCGCGAGATCGTCGTGGCGGCGGGCCGCGACGTGTACCCACGAGTCGTCGACGCGGCGCTCCAACGCGACGGTGACCCGGCCTCCGTGAGTGGCCGAAACCTGGACCTGCGCCTGGTTGAACGGCGTACTGGCGTCGAACTCCCGTGCCACAGACGCACCGGGAGCGAGGTCCTGCGGGCCGGCGACCGGCTCCGACCGCGCGACCACCCGCGCCCGCGAGACGTCCACACTGACCGACTGGCCGGCGTAGTCGATCTGCGACACCCTGGCGTCGACCAGTGCGGACGGGAGGTTCGGCGTTGCCTGCAGCCCGGCTGGCGTCGCCTCGACACCCGCGAACCCCTCCAGCAGGGGCAGGGCGGCGATGCCGGACTCGGGGAACGGGATATTGGACCCGACCTGCACCAGGCTCTCCCCGAAGTCGTTGTAAAGCCGGTTCGGCGCGTCGAAGGTCAGGCAGTGCGAGTCGGCAGCCATCCGGTCGAGCATCGCTACGAACCGGGCGTACGCATGGTCGGCGTCCTGGTGACGCAGCCGCGCCATCACGTCGTAGTAGCTCAACCACAGCACGGTCCCGCCATGCTGCACGGTGTCGCCGTACGGCTTGCGGCCCTGGGCCGGATCGGACCACCCGTCCCAGTCGGAGTCCGGAGGATTGCCCGTGGTCGTCCGTGGTGCGACGACGTTCTGGTAGACGTCGGTGCTTCCCGTGTGCGGCCCGAACGCGATCGGGTCGGCGGGTGCCGCCATGGCCGAGAAGACGCTCCTGGCCCTCTCCGGATCGCCCAGGCCCCGAGCGAGGGCCTCGAGGTTGACGTGCAGGTAGCCGCTGTCGTGCAGGTTGCCCTCGGCATCGCGCCAGCCGGCATACATTCCGCTGGCGTTGTTCCAGAACGCCTTGTCGTACTTCGCCGGGAACGCCTCCGCGAGTGCGGCGTAGCGCGCGGCCTGGTCGGGCTTGCCGGCAAGCCGTTCCAGTCGCGCCATGTCGAGAAGGGCGGTGTAGGCCGCCGCGTTGACCCAGGCGTCCTGATGTCCGGAACGCAGCTGGTCGAAGTAGGTGCTCGGCCTCGACCGGTCCGCCACGCCGTCGTTGGTGGAGAGCGGGATCGTCCAGATGCCGTCGTCGCCGCCCAGAACCGGAAGGACGTAGCGCTCCATGATGAGCTCGGCACGCGGCAGCGCGCGGGCCAGGAACTCCTCGTCGCGGGTCCAGACATAGTAGTCGTACGTCGCGTTGATGAACCGCGGGATCTGGTCGAAGTGGTACGAGCCGACGCCACCGTGCCGGTCGTTCGTGTCCGGCCAGGTCTCGAGGTCGGCCCACGACCACGGGAAGCCGTCGGGTTGCTTGCCGGTGACGCCGTTCGAGCCGTTGATCGGCAGCGTGAGCAGCCGCTCCATGCCACGGTCGCGGTGGCCCCGCTGGTCGGTCCAGGCGAACTTCCTGGCGTCCCACTCGGTCCATGCGCTGTTGGCCCCGAGCGGTGAGCCGGGCGCCTCGGGTCCGCCTTCGCCGAGGCCGTAGACCGTCCAGAACTGGTTGGCTCTTCTCGTGACTGCAGGCGAAGACGTGCCGAACGGCAACACCGTAGGACTCACTTGGCACCGGTCGGGCGGTGCCGACGACGCGGATCCCGCGGCCAACGAGACGGGGGCCGTTCCCGGTTGTGCCGCCGGCTCGGTCCGCACCGGATCGGCGGCCGAGGAGACCAGCACGAGACTTCCGCCGACGAGCAGGGCCGCGAAGCTGGCGCGCATGTGCACCTCCGGTCAGGCGTACGCGGACGATGGCCGGCCCCATGGTGCTGTCGGGCTCGCGTGGCAACAATGTCGCTCTCGCGCAGAAAAATGTCTCTTCGTGATCGGCGGCCCAGGCGTCCGAATCCGCAGTCCAGCAGCGGACACGCGGGCTGGACACTGCCAGCGCCACCCGGTTGAGAATGCGTGATTGTGACGTCTGCCATGCCGATACCGGTGAGTGATGCCCTTGCGTTCGTACGCCATGAATGGGCGGGCGGTCGGCTGCGGGCGATCCGCCTGGA
Organism: Actinopolymorpha sp. B17G11; assembly: GCF_040196095.1. NCBI lineage: Bacteria > Bacillati > Actinomycetota > Actinomycetes > Propionibacteriales > Actinopolymorphaceae > Actinopolymorpha > Actinopolymorpha sp. B17G11. The sequence goes on along the minus strand of NZ_JBEFTW010000008.1, from coordinate 25,501 downwards.
CGAGCTTGCCGAGGCAGCGTCGGTGTCGACGGGCCATTTCGCGCGGCAGTTCCGTCAGTACTACGACATCGGCGCCGTCGCTGCATTGGAGCGGTTGCGTCTCGCCCGCGCGGCATCGATGTTGCTGTGCGGCAACCAGCCGCTTGCGGTGGTGGCGAAGGAGTGCGGCTTCGCTGACGCGTTTCACTTCTCCAAACGCTTCTCCCGCACCTATGGCCTACCACCCGGTCGTTACCGTCGGTCGCGTACGGACCATGACGCGGACATACCACTCGCGGCGGCGGGTCTGCGGGCGATGGCCGCCACGCTGTGGCCCCCCACGGCGATCGAGCAGGCCGTCCACACCTCCGCACCGCCGCCGCTGCGTACCGGGGGCAGCTATGGCCAGACCTTCACCGTGCCCTTCGGGCTCAGCCTCACCCAGGTGCGGTTCATGCTGGCGACCTACAGCAGTACGACGTCGGGGGCCACCGTCACGCTCTACCGTGAGGATCCCGGTGGCGACCGTGCCCGGGTGGCGGCGAAGCGGATCGAACCGATGGTCGACAACACGACCGAGTGGCTGACGATTCCGTCGTACCAGCACGGCAGCTACTACCTCGAACTCTCCGAGCCTGTTGGCACGCCGACCTGGTGGTGGCATCAGGGTGGCATCGCCGCGGTGGGTGGGACCGCCCACATCGACGGCGCCCCTGTTCACGACATCAACTTCATCTTCTCGGCAACAGCAGTCGGCCCTGCCGCCGCGACCACCGCAGCGCACCAGAGGTGAGGACCCGGCGAAGACAGCTACGCAAGCACGAAGGGGAGCCATGACCGACTCGAAAGCAGAGACGTCGAACCCGGTAACACCGAACCCGGCAACACCGAACCCGGCAACACCGAACCCGGCAACACCGAACCCGGCAACACCGAACCCGGCAACACCGAACCCGGCAACACCGAACCCGGCAACACCGAACGCGCCGCAGATCAACAGGCGGGAGCTGTTGCAGGTGACGGCTACCGGGATGGCCGTCGCGCTGTCCGGAGCTTCGGCCGAGAGGGCGCAAGCGGCGGCGTCCCCCGCTGATCGGGCCCCGGCAGCCGCAACCTGGGACACGATGAGCGACACGTGGGTCGCCACCGACGGGCTCGGCAGGACGCTGCCCACCCATGAGGACGTGGGGCCACCGCGGGCCGACCGCTTCGTCGGCATGTTCTACTTCCTGTGGCTCGGCCAGCATTCGACCACCGGTCCCCACGACATCAGCAAGATCCTCACCGCCAACCCGGGCGCGGTCGAGGACGGCGACCACCCTGCGTGGGGACCGAGGGAGCACTTCCACCATTGGGGCGAGCCGTACTTCGGCTACTACCTCTCTGACGACTCCTGGGTGTTCCGGCGCCATGCCGAGATGCTCACCGACGCGGGTGTGGACGCCATCTTCTTCGACGTGACGAACAACTTCACCTACCCGGGTCCTTACCAGACCCTGTTCGATGCCTTCGCCGCCGTACGGCGTGACGGCGGCAAGACTCCACAGGTCGCCTTCCTCGCGCCGTTCTGGACACCGAGGAACGTCGTGCTGGAGCTCTACAAGGACCTGTACAAGCCGGGCATCCATGAGGACCTGTGGTTCCGCTGGGACGGCAAACCGTTGATCCTGGCCGACCCGGACCTGTTCGGCATGGAACCGCTCGGGACCGATGGTTCCGACCCCTCGCGACTGGAGACGGGCCAGACGCAGGGACAGACATTCACCACGACGGAGGCATTCGGCCGGGTCGGTGGCCGCTTCCCCACCTGGGCCAGCACCGATGCGGCAGTGACGGTGACCCTTCACCGCGACGGTCCCGGCGGCGAACCTGTGGCCCAGAGACGTTTCGACCGCGTTGTCGACAACGACATCGTCACCCTGGACCTGGACACCCCGGCCGGGGCCGGCACGTACTACCTCGAACAGTCCGACCCGAGCGGGACGATCGGCTGGTGGACCGACCCGGCAGACGTGCATGGAGGCGGTCAGGCCTACCGGGACGGCACCCCGGTGCCGGGCGACCGCGCGACCTACGTGGAGTACGCCACCGGCCCGATCGCCGAGATCAAGTCCTTCTTCACGTTCCGAGCGCCGCAGCCGTCCTACTTCGTCGGGCCGACCAAGCCCGACCAATGGGGTTGGCTGGAGGTCGCGCCCCAACGCGTCTACCGCGACGCGGCAGGTAACGCCGAGCAGATGACCGTCGGTGTGGGACAGAACGCCGTGGACGGTCGCCTCGGTGCCATGAGTGAGCCACGCGCACAGGGTCGCAGCTACCACGACGGTCAACTGCCGGCAGACGACAGCCATACGCCGGAAGGGCTGAATGTCCAGGAGCAGTGGGACCGCGCGCTCGAGGTCGACCCGGAGTTCGTCTTCGTCACGGGCTGGAACGAATGGGTCGCCATGCGGTTCGACAGCTTCGCCGGTGTCGATGCCCCGGTCGTCTTCGTCGACCAGTTCGACTGGGAACACAGCCGCGACATCGAGCCGTTACGCGGCGGGCCGGCGGGCGGGTTTCCCGAAGGAAACCACTATCAGGACGCGTACTACTACCAGCTCGTCGCGAACGTCCGTCGCTACAAGGGCGTGCGGCCGCTGCCACGCGCGTCCTCCCCACGGTCGATCCAGATCGACGGCTATTTCGACGACTGGCGGGCGATCGGCCCGGAGTTTCGTGACCACCGTGGCGACACGGCGCACCGCGACCATCCGGGCTGGGGCACTGTCGGCCGCTACGTCAACACGTCAGGGCGTAACGACATCGTGCTCGCCAAGGTCGCACGTGACGACCGCAACGTCTACTTCTATGCGCGGACCCGTGAGTGGATCACCCCCTTCGACGGCCGCAACTGGATGCTGCTCTTCCTCGACCTCACTGGTGATCCAGGCACCGGATGGGAGGGTTTCGACTTCGTGGTCAACCGGCGCGTCAAGAACCCGCACCGCACCTCTCTCGAGGCGAGCGAGGGCGGTTGGTTGTGGCGCGAGGTCGCCGAGATCAGCTACGCCGTCAAGGGCCGGGAGCTGGAGCTCGCGATCCCACGCAGTGTCCTCGGCCTTGACGGGGCAGCACCGTTACGGATCGACTTCAAGTGGATCGACCACATGCAGGACGAGGGCAACATCCTCGATGTGATCGAGAACGGTGATGCCGCGCCGAGTGGACGGTTCCGCTATCGGTACACCGAGTGAGGTGCTGCACGTGATGCACTCCGTGAACGACGGCCGCCAGGCGAGCCGCCTGCCGTTGTGTCTCGTCGGCTGTGGTGGCATGGGGCGCCGGCACCTGTCCGGGTACGCCGCACTGTCCCGCGCGGGGCTCTGGCGGGCGGATCTCGTTGCCGTGTTCGACGTCCGCCGGGAGGCTGCGGAGGCGGTGGCCGACGACGCGGAACGCCTTCTGGGCAACCGGCCGCGGGTTCACACCGAGTTCGCGGCTGTGCTGGACGATGACGACATCGCCGCCCTCGACGTGGTGACGGATCCGTCGACCCATCACGCCATCGCTGTGCCGGCGTTGGAGTCCGGTCGACACATCCTCTGCGAGAAGCCGCTCGGCCTGACCATCCGGGCCTGCCAGGCGATGCTCGACGCGGCGCGTTCCAGTGGTGCGGTGCTCGCGACTGCCGAGAACTACCGCCGCGGTGGCCCCAACCGGATGGCCCGCGCGGTTGTCAAGGCGGGCTTGCTCGGCCGTCCGTACCTCATGGTGCAGCAACTCGTCGGTGGCACCGACCGGGTGGTCATCACGCCGTGGCGGCACCGCAAGCAACGCGGCACCATTGCGCTCGACATGGGCGTCCACCTGACCGATCTGGTGGAGTTCTATCTCGGGCCGATCGCGAGCGCGTACGGCCGGGGCCTCATCGCCGAGCCGGTACGCCGGACGGCGGACGGCGAGCCGGTCGAGGCGACGGGGGAGGACTCGCTGCTCGGCCAGTTCCGTACCGTCTCAGGCGTCGAGGTGCAGCTGGCCTACCTGCCGGCCGGTCCCGGACACCGTTACGTCCAACGCACGATCCACGGCTCGGCCGGCTCGATGGCGATCCCGCCGGACCGTACCGACGGCGAGGTCGAGCTACGCCGCGCGGACGGTGTCGTCCGCGGCCGCGAACTGGCCGCCGAGTTGGGTGAGGCGTTCGTCCTGGACGACACCACCGTTGCCCTGCTCGGCCCGGACGGCACCGGTGGCGGCGCCCCGTTCGCCGAGGTCGACGCGGGCTATCTCGGGGTGGAGATCGCGGACTTCGTGAGCGCCGTCCTCGACGGGCATCCGCCGGAGGTAGATGGCCTCGCCGGCACCCGGGCGGTGGCTGCGGTGCTCGCGGTGCTGGAGTCGGCCGCTCTCGACCGGTCGGTGAGGCTTGATGACGTGCTGACCGGTGCCGTACGTAGCTACCAGGACGACATCGACGAGGTCCTCGGGCTGGCCGGCCCGGGCGCGAGCGAGGGAACAGAGGCGAGGCCCGCATGAACGGACCCCCGGGGGCCGGCAGGAGAGGGGGATCGATGCGCATCGACGAGGTAGAGACGTTCACGGCCGGCGGTGCTCTCTACGTGCGGCTGACCACCGACACCGGCGTCCAGGGGATCGGCGAGTCGACCTGCTTCGGTTGGCCGGTCGCCGTCGAGGAGGTGGTCCGGTCGTTCCGGAGTTATCTCGTCGGCGCGGATCCGTTCGACGTCGAGGCGCACTGGCTCCACCTCTACCGCACGCTCTGTTTCCGCGGCATGGTCGTCGTGGGCGCGATCAGCGCGATCGACCAGGCCCTGTGGGACATCCGCGGCCGGCACTTCGAGGTACCGGTGTGGCAGCTGCTCGGCGGGCGGTCCCGGCGCGCGGTCCGGGCGATGAAGGTGATCAGGGGCGATTCGGCGGCCGCGATGGCCGACGCCGCAGCCGGGGCGATGGCGGCGGGCTACACGGCGGCGAAGGTCATCTTGTTCGGCCACGAACACCACACCATGCGGCACGCCGCCCGCCTTGCCGACCTCGTTGAACGCTTCACCGCCATCCGCGACACGGTCGGCTGGGAACTCGACGTCGGCATCGAGCTCCACCGGAACATGGCGCCCGGCGACGCCGTGCAGCTGTGCGAGGAGATCGCGCCCCTGCGGCCGTACTTCGTGGAGGACCCGATCCCGCCGGACTCGGTCCTGGCGTTCGGCGAGGTCGGCGCGCGGGTGCGGGTGCCGCTGGCGGCGGGAGAGCGCAACACCACGATCTGGGAGTTCCGGGAGTACGCCTGCCAGCCGGGGGTCTCCTACCTGCGCCCCGACGTGGGGGTGGCCGGCGGGATCACGCACGTACGCAAGATCTGCGCACTTGCCGAGGCCCACCACCAGGGCATCCTGCCGCACGCCGTCCCGTCCGGGCCGGTGGCGACGGCGGCGCATGTGCATCTCGGCATCGCGGTTCCCAACTGGGAGGCGCAGGAGCACGTCGAGCAGGACGGCGGGCCGGCGTCCGACCTGGTGAAGGCGGTGGTCCCGCTGATCGACGGCTGGCTGTACCCACCGGATGCGCCGGGTCTCGGGGTCGAGCTGGACGAGGAGGGCTTGGCACGGACGCCCGTCCGCGCGGTCAGAGTCGGCGCACCGCTCCGCGAGGACGGCTCGGTGGCCATCCGATGAGCCGCGATCCGGAGCAGGAACGCCGGCCGAGCGTCGGCATCGCCTGCGATCCGCGGGTCCGCGAGGGCTACCTCGCGCCAGCGGACCTTGCGCGGCTGGAAGCATGTGCGGAGGTCCGGTTCGCTGACGTCACCGGTCACTGGTCCACGACCGATCCACCGCCCAACGACCCCGAGGCGGAGCAGGCGCTGGCAGAGTTCGCCGCCGACCTGGACGCGTTGGTCGTCTGCCACGGCGCGCCCCGCGTCAGCGACGCAGTACTGTCGGCCGCTCCGCGCCTGCGGGCCGTCGGCGACCTCGAGGGAGACCGGTTCGGCGCCCGGATCGACGTCGCAGCGGCGACAGCACGCGACGTCGCGGTCATCGACACCACCCACGGGTCGTCCTATCCGGTGGCCGAGTGGGCCCTCGCCCTGGCGATCATCGGTCTGCGTGACGCCGCGCGCCGGTTCCGCACGCTGATGACGGATGCCCCACACCGCAAGGGCGACGTCGCCCGACCGCGGGAGCTCACCGGACGAACCGTCGGGCTGATCGGCTTCGGGCACATCGCCTGGAGGCTGGTGGAGCTGCTCGCGCCCTTCGACGTCGACCTGGTGGCCCACGATCCGTACGCCCCGCGCGAGTTGGCCGACGCGCTCGGGATGACCTACGCACCATTGGACGTCGTACTCGCTGCCAGCGAAGTCGTCTTCTGCCTTGCTCCGTTGACGCCCAAGACCCGCGGCATGCTGGGCGCGCGAGAGCTGGACCTGCTGCGGCCTGGGTGCGTCTTCGTCAACGTGTCGCGGGGTGCGATCGTCGACACCGCCGCCCTGGTCGCCCGGCTGAGGCGTGACGATATCGTCGCCTGCCTCGACGTCCATGATCCCGAGCCCATTCCGGTCGACGCCGCCGTCCGCGGCCTACCCAACGTCTTCCTCTCCCCGCACATCGCCGGTACGACGGTGGAGTCCCGGACCCGGTTCTTCCAGCTGATGGTTCACGAGCTCGAACGCGTCTTCGCCGGTGCAGAACCACGCGCCATGCTGACATCGCGCATCGTGTCCGTCCGCAACGGCGCCAACCCGTCCGGCACCGCCAACCCATCCGGAGGTGAGCCGTGATCCTGGACAGCCACTGTCATGCCTGGCGGCGTTGGCCGTACGAACCACCGGTGCCGGATCCGGATTCCCACGGCAGCGTCGAGCAACTGCTCTACGAGATGGATGTGAACGGCGTCGAGAAGGCCGCGCTCGTCTGCGCCCGGATCGGCAGGGACGACTGCGCCAACGACGACAACAACGACTACGCCGCCAAGGCCGCGGCCCGCCACCCGGACCGGCTGGTCGTCCTCGCCGACGTCGACTGTTCGTGGCGGCCCGAGCACCACACGCCCGGTGCGGCCCGCCGACTGCGGGAGACCGTCGAGCGCCTCGGCGTCACCGGCTTCACCCACTACGTCCACTCCGCCAACGACGGATGGTTCCTCACCGCCGACGGCATGGAGTTCTTCGCCACCGCGGCCGAGCTCGACCTGATCGCGAGTCTGGCGATGTCACCCGCGTGGCAGGCCGATCTCCGCCAGGTCGCGCGTGCGTACCCCACCCTGCCGATCCTCGTCCACCACCTGGGCGGCCTGTCACCCACACGTCCGTCGTACGACGAGGACATGGCGCAGGTGATCGCCTCCGCCGAACTGCCCAACGTCGGCGTCAAGGTCTCCGGATTCCACTACGCGTCCGCCCCGCGCGGCTGGGACTTCCCCTACGCCGACGCGCGCGAGACGTTCCGGCACCTCTTCGCCGCCTACGGACCGCACCGGATGTGTTGGGGCTCCGACTTCCCCGCCGCCCGCCCTTTCCTTACGTACAAGCAGTCGTTGGAGGTCCTCCGCTCCCACTGTGACTTCTTCGAGCCGGCCGACCTCGACCTGGTTCTCGGCACCACCCTGGCCACCCTGCTCGACACCCGCCGCCCCGCCACCGCAACGGAAGGAACGTAGCCATGCCCGTCACGCTCATCGCGAGGTACCAGGTCCGCTCGGGTCACGAAGCCACCGTCCAGGAGGCCCTGACCCGGATGGCCGCACGGGTCAAGGCCGACGAGCCGGGATGCCTGCTCTACCAGGCGAACCGGTCCACCGAGGTCGAGAACCTCTTCTGCCTCTACGAGGTGTACGCCGACGAGGCCGCGCTCGTCGCCCACCGCGAGACACCGCACTTCGCGGAGATCGTCGAGGGCGAGATCGTCCCGCTGCTGGACAAGCGGGAACGCGAGGTCTACACCCAGGTCGTCGCATGAGACTCGTCCCCTTCGCGGTCGCTGGACGGGCCGGCTGTACCGAACACCTCGGCGCGTTGGTCGAGGGTGACGCCGACGCCGGGACGCTGGTCGACCTCACCGCGGCGACCCGTTGCCTGCTGGCTTCCCGGTCTGCCACCCGCGAAGCGGCCGATCGGATCGCCCGGGCGCTGGTCCCGTCCTGTGTTACGGCCTACATCGAAGGTGGCGAGCGCACACTGGACACCACCCGCGAGGCGCTCGCCGCGGCCGTCACCACCGGTTGGGCGACCGACCCGAACGGCGCCCAGGTGCGCTACGACGTTGCCGACATCGCCCGGCTGCCGGCCGTGCCCGAGCCACCGTTGCTGCGCGACTTCATGGGCTTCGAGGACCACCTGCGCAACATCTATCCCCGGCTCGGCCGCGACATCCCGCCGCAGTGGTACGAGATTCCCGTGTACTACAAGGGGAGTCCGTCCGCGGTCGGAGCGCACGGTGACGACATACCGATCCCGTCGTACGCCGATACGCTCGACCTGGAGTTCGAGATCGCCGCGGTCATCGGCCCGGGCGGTGTCGACATCGCCGCGGAGAAGGCACTCGACCACGTCTTCGGCTGGACGATCTACGACGACTTCTCGGCCCGTACCATCCAGGCACAGGAGATGGCGGTCGGTCTCGGTCCGGCCAAGGGCAAGGACTTCCTACGCGGCCACGTCCTCGGCCCCTGCCTCGTGACCGCCGACGAGATGCCCGATCCGTACTCCCTCACACTGACGTCGCGGGTCAACGGCGAGGTCTGGACGCGGACCAGCACCGCAGACATGCACTGGCGGTTCGAGCAGATGATCGCGCATGCGTCGCGCGGCGAGCGGATCCGGGCGGGAGAGGTCTTCGGTTCCGGCACCGTGGCCGGCGGCAGTGGCGCCGAGCAGGACCGGAGCCTCGCGCCCGGCGACGTTGTGGAGCTCGAGGTCGACCGGATCGGCGTTCTTCGCAACCGGATCGTGGCGTCAGAGCGAGGAGCAACCCACGCTTGACCGTGGTCGGACGGCAAGCCGCGGCGGCCGGAGTGATGTGGACTGACCTGGAGAACACGCGCTCGGCGCGCGCCAGTCGACTCCGGCACAGCGCCCGGCCGGGTCGAGTATTCAGGTGTGCGGTACGTCGATGTCGGGTCGGATTGGTCCGGGCGCGACGAGGATCTCGGTCCGGGGGTCGTGGTGGAGATGCGGTGTCCCGGCGATCACAAGGGCCGCGTGTTCCCACGGCCTGTGGTGGGCTAGGAAGGGCCGCTCCGCCGCGGCGTAGCGGTCCCAGAAGTCTTCCGCCGCCTGGTCTCCACCGTCCCGCGCGATGCCTCGCTGCCTTGCCTTGTCGGAGTCGGACTGCACCCAGATGGTCGCATCGACGAGATGGGCGAGCTCTTCCCGGCCAGCACCGACGCCCTCGATCAGGAGTACCCGCCGGTGCGCAGAGACCTCGATGGCCCCCTCGCGACCACGTAGCGACCACGCCGGTGGTCGAAGCCGGACACGTGCTCCCCGGAGCACCGGCTCGACGATCCCGGTCACGAGGAGATCAACCCAGCCGAAGAACGAGTCAGAGTGGTACCAAGCGACATCGTCGATGTGAACCACACCTGCCGCCGGCAGCACTCCACGGAGGCGTTCGGCGACCGTGGTCTTACCTGCACCGGATCGACCGTCAACCGCGACGATAGTTGGACGCCCGACTGGCGCACCATCGAGGAGCATCTCAGCAGCCTCGCCCAGAGGTGCTACCAGCCACCCACTGGCCGCCGGCTCCTCTGGATACACGCTCAGGGCCACGTACGCCATTATCGGCAACGAACCTGACGAGGCCGACCTGGGCTGCCGCCCCGAGCGAGGCGCGAACCAAGCCGAGCAGGGTTTGCGGCCGGTGTCACGCCGGTGAGTACGAGCGGCCCGCCGTCGTGGGATTGGCAGGTCCGTACGCACGCACACGTGGCTATCGGTCGTAGTCGGCGTGTTTCCACCACATCGCCGTGGCAAGGATGGAGCCTGCTCCGACGAGGATCACGAGGCTGTTGCCGAGCGTCCCCGGCATGGCGTGGTCGGGTCCGGCAACGCCGGCGAGCAGGGCCGGCACGCTCCACGGGAAGTAGTGGCCGTAGCCGAGTGCCGCGACGATCTGGGAGCTGAACAGCGCCAAAAACATGAAACCCACCGCGCGAAGATAGCCGCGGCCGACACTCGCGGCCAGGGCGAATGGTGTGACGAGGAGGACTGTCATCGCGCTGGTGGCAACGATCTTCGTCAGGCCGCTGATCGCGATCGTCGCCGACCATCCAGGCAGCCCGAGCGCGGCGCCGATGACGATGCCGAGCAGGTACGTCTGGACGCTGAGGGCCATGCACCATGCGGCTGCGACGGCGAACTTGGCGACGACGATCGTCGTCCGTGCTGTTGGCAGGGCAAGCAGATCGGTGATCGTGCGTTCACTGAACTCCCGGCCGAAGCTCCAGACGAACACCAACCCGAAGATCAGCAGCCCGCCGACGGCGATGGTCTGGGCGAGCATCGAGAAGTACGCCGGCCAGTCGGCGTCGCCACCAACGAGGCTCGCCTTGGCGCCGAGTAGGCCCATGGCCCTGGCCCGCCGCTGGTCCTGGAGGACGAACATGAACAGTCCGCCGACCAGGGCAGCGACGGTGAATGCCAGCATGGTGACGGCGGGAACTCGGGAACGTCGCGCCTTCAGCAGCTCCGTCCAGACGGCGGCGATCGGCTTACCCATCGCCGGCCGCCGGGATCGCGCCGACCAGTTGGAGGAAGTACGTCTCGAGGTCGTCTTGTTCGACGGCGAGTCTGGTGGGTGGACAGTCTGCGTTGACGAGCAGAGTGGCGACTTCATCGGCATGGTGGAGTGCTCGTTCGTCGGTGAGGACGAGCTTTCCGTGACCGTCGAGCTCGGCGAAGTGACCTGCTGCCCGCAGCGCGGCCATGGCACCCGCGGCGTTCCGCGTGACCACGGTCAGACGTGGGCGGGTATGGGCGGTGAGGTCTGCCGCGGCGATCTCCTCCACCATGCGTCCGTGGTGGATGATGCCGATCCGGGTGGCTAGCCGGGCGACCTCGGTGAGAATGTGGCTGGACAGCAGGATGGCGACGCCATGGCGGTGGGCGAGATCGTGGAGCAGGTCGCGGACCTCTGCAACCCCGGCCGGGTCGAGGCCGTTGGCTGGTTCGTCGAGGATCAGTAGGTCCGGCCGGTGGATGAGTGCCTTTGCCAGCCCGAGTCGTTGGCTGTTCCCCAGGGAGAGGGTGCGGGCGCGGCGGCCGGCGTAGGGCACGAGTCCCAACTGCGCAAGGACGTCGTCGACAACCCACGGATCGGTCAACCCTCGCAGCCGCCGGACGATCTCGAGGTTCTCCCGCACCGTCAGCTCCGGGTAGGCAGCGGGCGTTTCCACGAGGTATCCGACGCGGGACCACACCGAACTCTGTTCGGGGCGGACCTGTTCGGCCAGGACCGACACCGAACCACTGGACGGACGGACCATGCCCAGGAGCATCCTGATCGTCGTCGTCTTGCCGGCCCCGTTCAAGCCCAGCAACGCATAGATCTCACCCGGTTGCACCCGGAGCGTCAGGTGATCGACGGCGAGGACGTCTCCATACCTTTTCGTCAGATCGGAGACCTCAATGGCACTGGCAGGCACCGCCACTTGCATGGGAAGCCCCTTCTCCTCGGGCGCACCTCAACGATGCCGACCAGGCTTCCCGGCGCTCCAGAGCCCACCGTATAGCCCAGACGTTCCGGCAACCACGTAGGACGTCCTCGGCGGACTACCCCTCGGGCCGTCCCCGTCATCAGGTCAGGGCGGCGAACTTTTCGACCTGGATGGTGGGGCCGGAGACGATGAGCAAGTCGCCCGCGTGGGTCGTCGTTTCCGGTCGGGCGTAGGTGAAGTCCATGCCGGGCCGCTTGACACCGACGACGGTGATGCCGTACTTGCTGCGAAGTCTGGACTGTTCGAGGGTTTTGCCGCCTGCCTCGCCGGGCGTGCCGGTCTTGGCGATGGCGAAGCCGTCGTCGAACTCGATGAAGTCGATCATCCGTCCGGTGACCAGGTGGGCGACGCGTTCGCCCATGTCGGCTTCGGGATAGACGACGTGGTGGGCGCCGGTGCGTTCCAGGATCCGTCCGTGCTTGTCGCTGATGGCTTTGGCCCAGACGTCAGCGACGCCGAGTTCTTCGAGGGCGAGGACGGTGAGCACACTGGCCTCGATGTCGGTTCCGATGGCCACCACGGCTCGGCCGAAGTCGGCGACACCAAGTTGGCGCAGTGTTTCGGCGTCCGTGGCATCGGCCTGGACGACATGGGTGATCCGGTCGGACCAACGCTGTACCAGGTCGAGGTTCTCGTCGATACCGAGCACGTCGTGTCCGAGGCGTACGAGGGAGCCGGCGACCGCGCTGCCGAAACGGCCGAGGCCGATGACGACCACGCTGTCGGGTCTGGGGACTGTCCGTCTAGCCAACGATCGGTCGCTCCTCTGGAAGCCGGTAGAGGCGGTGCCTGGTGCGCAGCGCGAGAGCGGTTGCCACCGTGATCGTGCCCACTCTCCCGACGTACATCACGATGATAAGCACCACCTGAGCGGATGCTGGAAGGTCGGGTGTGAGGCCGGTGGACAGCCCGACGGTGGCAAAGGCCGAGACGCACTCGAAGAGGACGTCGCTGAGCGCGAAGTCGGTCGCGGACAGCACTACCAGGGTGGCAAGGGCGACCGCGGCAACGCCGAGGAGGGCGACGGTGAGTGCTTGGCGCTGGGCGTCCAACGTGATCCGTCGGCGGAAGACGATGGTGTCCGGCTCGCCGCGGATTTCCGCCCAGATCACATACGCGAGCAACAGGAACGTGGCCACCTTGATGCCACCTGCGGTGCCAGCGCTCCCACCGCCGATGAACATCAGGACATAGGTGACGCCGAGGGTCTCCTGCCGAAGTTCCGCCACGTCCACGGAGTTGAAGCCGGCAGTCCTCGACGTCACCGAGTGGAAGAGCGATGCCAGCACCTTGCCGCTGACGTCAAGCGGCCCCACGGTGCCCGGGTTTGCCGACTCGAACACAAGGAACGCTGCCATACCACCGAGGAGAAGGATCACTGTCCCGCCGACGGTGAGCTTGGTGTGGATCGACCACCTGCTGGGTCTTCGCTCACGGCTCAGGTCGTACAGCACCGGAATGCCGATCCCGCCGATCACGATCGCCACCATGATGGGCACGATGATCGCTGGATCGGCAACGAAACCAGTGAGGTTGTCGGAGTAGGTGGAGAACCCGGCGTTGTTGAACGCCGACACCGCATGGAAACCGCCATGCCACAGGGCGCCGGGCCACGTCGCTTCGTACGCCGCGTGCATTCGCAAGGCAAGGGCCGCAGTCACCGCCAGTTCGACGCTCACGGTGACCAGAAGAGTCATTTTCAAGACCCTGGTGATGTCACCGAGGCTCAAGGTACGTGTCTCTGCCTGTGCCACCAGCCGGTTGCGCAGGCGGAGCCGCCTGGTCACCAGCAACCCGAGCACGGAGGCACCGGTCATGATGCCGAAGCCGCCAACCTGGAACAGGGCCATGATGACGGTTTGACCGAAGGTCGACCAGTACGTCGGAGTATCCACCACAATCAGACCGGTGACGCAGACCGCAGACGTCGAGGTGAACAGTGCGGTCAGCAGGGGCGCCCGGCCATCGCCGGCATGGGAGAGCGGGAGCGCCAAGAGCAGGGTGCCGACCGCGATCGTCACGAGGAAGGCGAGCGGCACCAACCGTGCCGGGTGCTGAATGGTCCGACGCACGAGAGCCCATGATCCCTCAGCACATCCGAGGGCCCTCGGCAGGGTCACGGCGGGCGGGGATACCGAGGGGTTGAGGTCCGGCGACCGCACCATGGCGATCTTCCGCGGGTGCGATATGTTGGCCGCTGGTGTGCCGGGAAGCCTGGTCGGCGTAGTTGGTGATGTCGTGCCGTGAGGGGCTTCCTGATGCGTGCTGGCGAGTTGGCGGCGGATTTCCCGACTGTTGGGTGGGATACGCCGGATCTAGAGGTGGCCCGCCCGCTGGCTGGGGTGAATCTTCCGGCCCCTCTTCCTCGCGGTCGGCGACAACGAACACACTCTGTCCGGCGTGATCACGTTGGACGCACTGCTGGACCGGATGCTGGCGTCGTGACCGCCATCGCCTGGGTCGCGTGGCGATCTTTGCCTACCTACCTATGACCGCACCGGACAGGTCGTAGCCCCTTGCCTGCCATCCACACGCCAAGGCCCAACCCTGCCGAGGAGGCGTCCATGAAGTTCAAGCGATGGGAGATCGTGCTGCAGTACAGGGACCATCCCCACAGCGAACAGCCCGACTACGAGAAGGCGTACGGCAAGCGGTACCTCACCCGGCGCGGAGCGGAACGACAGGCAGCCGCGTGGTGGTACGTCGACGAGAAGACAGGGATCACGTGCACCGTCCGGAGATGCCCTTGACACGCTGTCGGCGTCGCCGGTCTGGCAGTTGCCGGCTGCGGAATCGTGGAGGTACTGTGCCCTTCAGCGCTAGGTGCGCATCCAGTCCGCGGAAAGGGCCGTGCCCACCCTCTTGATCAGTGTGAAGGTGACGAACCTTCTTTCAGCCTGATTCGGGCGGACTCCAGGCGACGTACGAAAGAGGTTCGTATGGATGCCATCTATGCCCGGTCGCTGCCGCCGCGCCCCAGTCTCGAGCAGTACAAGAAGCAGGCGAAGGACCTCCTGAAAGCCTGTAGGGCCGAAGATCCCGAGGCCATCCGGCGGATCAATCATCAGCGGCCCCGGGCGAGCGAGACTGACGGTGAGCTCACCGCTTCGGGTTGCACGCTTGCCGAGTCCCAGTTCGCGATCGCTCGTGAACACGGCTTCGAGAGTTGGCCCAAGTTCTCGAAACACCTGCAGGGGTTGGCCAACGGCGCCGTTCGACAGTACGAGTCGGCAGTGGACGCGATGGTCCGGGGTGACGTGGCGGTCCTGGAGTCGCTGCTAGACAGCGATCCGGGACTGGTCGGGGAGCGGTCGACGCGTGTTCATGGCGCGACGTTGTTGCACTATGTGGCCGCCAACGGTGTGGAGAACTACCGGCAGAAGACGCCGAGCAATGCCGTGGACGTGGCTGATCTCCTCCTGACTCGTGGCGCCGAGGTCGACGCCACGGCGTCCATGTACGGAGGGCCCGCCACGACGATGGGCCTGCTCGTCTCCAGCGCGCATCCGGCGGAGGCGGGTGTGCAGGTCGCCTTGGTCCACAAGCTCCTGGACTTCGGGGCAGCCGTCAACGGGCCTGGAGACGACGGCGGACCGCTGCTCACCGCGGTGATGTTCCAGTACTCCGCCGCGGCCGAGGCGCTCGTCCAGCGGGGTGCGAGGGTGGACAATGTGGTCGCGGCAGCGGGTCTCGGCCGGGAGGACCTTGTGCGGGCCTTCGTGGCCGACAACGGCGTCCTGCGCCCGGAGGTCCGCGTGGTGAGCGTCCCCACGCCGCGTTCGGCGCCTGACCCGACAGCGAACCTCGGGTGGGCGAACGTGTGTGCAGCCGTGCACGGGCGTACTGGAATAGTCGAGTTCCTGGCTCAGCGTGGGGTCGACCTGGCCGCGAGGGGCTTTGCCGGCCTGACGGCGCTGCACTGGGCCGCGATCTACGGGCACCTGGACATCGTGGATCTCCTGCTGGAGCGCCACGCTCCACTCGAGGACACGAACAACCACCACAGGGCCACCGTCCTTGGCTGTGCGGTCTGGTCGGCGAACCGCTCCCCGTCGAAGGATTTCGTGCCGGTCATCGAGCGTCTGCTCGCAGCCGGGGCGAGCGTGGCCGCGGTCGAGTTCCCCACCGCCAACGAAGCTGTCAACGATCTCCTCCGCCGACACGGAGCGGGCGAGAGCTGACCCCTTTGTCGGCAAGCAAGCCCGAATCTCCACCTCCGGGCGGGTGTCCGGATTGGCTTTGGGTGTCCTACGGCACCGGCAACCTGAGTTGGGCGCCGTCAGTCGCGTCTCCGTCACGGGGTGTTGGGACGTGCCGCAGTCTGCTGGCCGTATTGCCGGTCTCGGCATCAATACCGATGACCTCGACGTCAATGTCGTAGACACTCTTCAGGGTGCGTTCGATCTGGACGAGCGCGACCTGGGCGAAGGGAAATAGCGTGTCGGGCCCGAGGGGTTCCCCCTGCTTGAGCAGGATCGCGAAGACGAGCCTTTTCGGCTCGAACGTCTCTGGCAACCGCCAACGTTGGTCGAGACGTTCGACTTGATCGACGAAGGCATGGCGCGCCTCGGGAGAGTTTCTGAGGGTCTGCACTGCGAGAAGGGCCTGGGTGAAGAGATGGCTCAGCGGTGCCGAACCATGGGCGTGCTTGACATGGACGACAGTGCCGTCGCGGCCGAGGAGATCGCAGATCTCGACACCGTTTCTCCAGTGGAACCGGTCCTTGATTCCCTGCCTGTCTAGGCAGAGGAACTCGCCCGGTCGTTCTCGTTGCACCCGCAAGTTGTACGACCTCTCACCCTCGCCGTCGTCTACCCGCCAGGGCGGAAGTCGGATGTCGCTGCGCTGACCTAGGACGCGCTCGACGCTCTCCCTGAGCCTTTCCAGATAGCCGCCGTCGACCTCGTACCAACGGCCGTCGACCATCGAGAAGCGCCGTGCACCGAGTCCTACATTGGCTTCCAGCCACTTGTCCGCTGACGTCGCTGGCCCGATGGGATCGCCGCCTGAGTGGTCGGAGTACAGCCGGACGTGGCCCCTGCGGAGCGCTTGCACCCTGGTTCCTGACTCCAGTTGCCGCGTCCTGTCGAGTAGGTGATGCAGCTCCAGATGCTCGATGGGCCCCACGCGTGTCCGGAGCGAAATAGCGAAGGAGTTGGCGCGCAGGTAATCGATGAGGCGAAGGGTCGGCACGACCAAGGTGAGAGAGTTTGCGACGTCCTCGACGGGCTTACCGAGCCGGTCGTCGAGGGCAGCGTCGAGCTCGCCTATCTGGGCGGGGTCCTTGACGGGTTGGATACGTTCGATGTACTCCAAGTCCGGCCGTGGTTCCTCCTCTCGACAGATGCGAGCTATCTCCTCGATGTCAGCCTTGAGACATGCAGGATCGATTCCCAGGTGCATGCGGATCCCTGCTGACGCACTGACCGTGACGGTATCTTTCTCGTCGCTGGAACAAGTGAGATCGAGGCCGTGCGCTCGCCCGGCTATGCGACCTACGAGATCTGCATGGTCTTCCACACCGAAGCCCCAGATCGGAAGTCCAGCAGGTGCGAAGGTGGCGTCAGACCGGCCACGCGCGCCGGGCCGGCGCCGGAGCAGCGAGGTGAGGTGGAGTGCCTCGAACGTCCGTACAGCAAAGGCGATCCCGAACCGGTGGTCTTTCAGGTCGTCCCGAACGAGACGATGCCCCTGTCCGTAGCCGATGGCATAGACGTGATCGTCAACGACGATGAGTAACAGGCCAAGAGAGCGTCGATCGGCGATACTGACTGGCACGCCCGTTGTTCGAGCGGCGTCGGCGCACCATGCCGCAGCGTCTCCGTCCGCGGATTCAAGCACGCCATGCACCCACAAGGCTGGGGAGCCCGCAATGTCCACCCGGTGGGTGCTTCGCTCATGGACCATGGCGAGGTCGACAAGCGTCGAGATGTCGTCCGGGATGGGAGGAGGAACATTCAGGCGATACAACGTGACAGATCTTGTACGGCGAGCTTTCCCCTGCATACGTCCTCCTCTGCCAAGCAGCCCAGACGTGGTTGCAGTTCGTATGAGAATTGACACACATGGTGAAGTCAATGTGATGGTGAAAATTACATCACTGTGAGTCAGGACGGCTTGGTCGTCACACCTGTAGATGGCTGCTGACACAAGGCTTCGGTTTCGACACTGAACGGGAGATGGATCCCCACGCGTGGAGTCATGTCACGTGGACCAACGTACGGACGCCGGCACGATCAGCGGATAGAGCGCTTGTCCGCGCCGGGACAGTCGAGCTGCTCGCTCAGTTGCGCTTCGTACCGGTCGAGATGCACGCGCACCGCCTCCGCCGCGCGGTCGGGGTCACGGTCTCGCACGGCCTGCGCGATCGCGTGGTGCTCCACGGCGTTCTCGCCGTCGTCGAACGCGCCGACATCATGCACCAGCCTGGCCAGCTGGGTGTGCGTGTGCAGACCCTGGAACGTCTCCAGGAGCACCGGATTGCCTGCCGCGCTGACCAGGGCCTCGTGGAAGCGCTGGTCGTGCTGGAGGTACGTACGGAAGTCGCGATAGCGCGGAGTCGGGGCGAGGACGTCCATCGCGGCTAGTTCACGCTCCATTGCCCGCAGGTCAGCGAGGATCGCGCGCTGCGCCGCCAGTCTGGCCGCCTCCGTCTCGATGAGCCGCCTGACGTCGAGCAGGTCAGCCAGCTGGCGTTGGTTGAGCAGCGGCCTGGTCGTGTATCCCTTGAACGCCACGAACGCGACCAGCCGTTCGGCCGCCAGACGGGCAAGCGCCTCGCGGACCGGTGTCGCGCTCACGCCGAGATCGGCGGCGATGCCCTCGATGCTGAGCCGCGTGCCGGGCGCGGTCGCCCGGTCCATGATGCGTTCCTTCAGCGCGTCGTAGACCCCGTCGACGAGCACGGTCCGCTCGCTGCGTGCCACCGGCGCCTCCAGTCGAACGCGTCATCCTGCGCTGTCGCGGTCGATCGTATGCCGATCCTCGACGTCGATCCGTCCGAACAACCTGCTCTCCACCCGGTTCCTGGGGGAGCTGTTTCCGGACGCGCCCACCGTGCACATCGTCCGGCGTCCTGTGCAGGTAGCCGCCTCGCACCTGTCGCACGAGAGGACCGGCGCGGGGAGATCCGCTGCAGTGCGAGGATGGAGGAGGCAAGTCCTCCAAGGTGGCGTCCTGGCTCAGCACTCTCGCCGGCGGGCTTGCGGGGAAGTGGCAGCATGGCACTTTTGTTCAGGTTCGACCGGATGACCACAATGACGGCCGAACTCTACGACGAGCTCGTCCGTCGGCTGGAAGACAGGGGCGCGGGTGCGCCACCGGGCCGTCTTTACCACGTCGCCTACGGACCCTTGGACCGGCTGAAAGTCGCCGATGTCTGGGTGTCGGCCCAACAGCTCCAGGAGTTCGGCAAGACGCTCCTGCCGGCCGCCGAGGAACTCGAGGTCGTCCTGTGGGAGCCCGATGTCAACCAGGTGTTGGACATCATCAGGCCACAACGGACAGACGTCGAGGGACCGCCGCGTCTCCTGGTGAGGTTCGATCCGCCGAGACTGAACGCAGGACAGTACAAAGAGATCCGCACACGTCTCGACGAAGCCGGACTCGGCGCACCGCCTGAGCGGCTCTACCACGTCTGCTATCACGAGGATGACCAACTCCGCCTCATGTCTGTATGGCAGAGCGAAGAGGCGCTCCGCGCCTTCTTCGACCGGGTCGTCCGCATCACCGCCGATCTCGGGATCCGTGAAGTCCCACGAACGACGCTCGAGATCGAGGAAGTGCATCACCTCATCGACGGGTCAGCTCCTCACCCACGCTGACTGCCGACATGCAAGGACGTGTCGCGGGGGCTATGCCCAGCCCCGTTCACGCGCTTCCACTCCCGCCTGGAACCGGGTCGACGCGTTGAGTTCGCGCATGAGCCGTTGGATGTGCCGTTGCGTCGTCCGCAGACTGCTGTCGAGGGAGCGAGCGATGTTGGTGTCGGTGAGCCCTGCCGACAGGCAGAGCAGCAACGCGGCGGTGGTCTCGTCGGGTTGCATCGGGTAGCCCGGATGCTCATCACCGGGTACGAACGACCGCAGAGGGACCGCCCGCTCCCACTCGGACTCGAAGAGTGCGACCAGTGCGTCGAAGAGATCGCAGGGATGGACAACCAGCGCGGCCTCGACCTGGTTGCGCCCCGTGTGCACGGGAACGAACGCCTGCCGGTCGTCGACGATGATCAGCTTCACCGGGAGGTCCGGGCGTACACGCGCCTGCTCGCCGTGCTCGCATCCTTCCCGGATGTCACTGCCGGCGCGGCCGGGCCACGTCAGCGCCTCCGGCGTGTAGATGACGCGATAGGTGACACCTTCGGCGAGCCGTCGTACCTCTGTCGACCTTCCGGAGCCCGGACGCATCGCGTAAGGCGGCCGGTCGAAGCCTCGAAGCTGCACCCGTGCCGTCTCCTGGAAATGGAGCACGCGGCTGATGATGTTGTCCGTTCCGGTGATGACCTCGATCAGTTCGGCGGGGTGGATGTGGCGGGAGGACTCGCGGAACGCCGCCAGAAGCTCGTGGCTGGATTGGCGGGCCTGCCGGAGTTGCTCGTCGTGTCGGGCGATCAGGGGATCGAGTGCGATGTCCGGTGCCACCGCAAGATAACGCGGCTCCGCACCTGGTAGCCGGTTGGCCAACCCCCGCCGGACCAGATGGTGAGCGGCATGGTCCGCTTCATGCTCCGAGATGCCCACTGGGCCAGCCAACTCGGTCGCGGTCGAACGGGGATTGTTGATGAGGGCCGTGTAGAGCGCCGTCTCCGTCGCTGTGAGCCCGAGGACCTCGAACATCTCTCTCCGATCCGGACTGGCGGACATCCGCCAACAGCCACATATCCGCCGTCTGGCGGTCTTGTGCCGTCCGAGAGTACGGCGGGATAGTAGCGCCACGGACGATCAACGGCGGCGTAGCCGGCTCTCGGTGACAGATCGTCCTCCTCATCCGCGGCCGAATTCCACCCTCCACTCCCCGCTTCCGGGGTTGCGCTGTGCCAGGACCAAGGAGCGTCCATGAGACAACCATCCGGACTGTTCGGTGCGAGGGCGGGGATAGCCGGCCTGGCTGTCGTGGCGCTGCTCGTCTCCGGTGCCGCGGGCGCCGCCAGCGCCACCAGCACGGCGGGTGCCGTCAGTGAACGTGCTGCCAGTGCGACCAACGCGAGCCCCGCACCCGCGCCGGCGGCAGTTGGTGCCGCCCCCCAGAGCGCCCAGGTGCCCGCACCCGCCGTCGGAACGCCGGTGAACGAGGTCACGCTGATCAGCGGTGACCGGGTGAGTGTCGGCGTCGCTCCCGACGGCAGGCCCGCGATTCGCGGCATCACTCCCGCGGCGCGCGCTGGCCAGCCACCGGTGGCGTTCCAGACGCTGAAGCACGGCGAGGAGTTGTACGTCGTACCGTCCGACGCGACCGCGCTCATCGCCGACCGCCGGCTGGACCTGGGCCTGTTCGACGTCGGCTACCTGGCAGCCAACGGCTACGCCGACGGCCGGAGCTCCCACCTTCCGGTGATCCTTCGGTATCCGGCGTCGACCTGGCGGACGACCGTGCCCGCGCGAGCTGACGCCCTGCCGGCCAGTGCGCGACGGCGCACTCTGGAGAGTGTCCACGCGGTCGCGGTCGATGTGGAGAAGGAGCGGGCGACGACGTTCTGGTCGGCCGTGGTGGCGTCAGCGAAGCAGGCGGGGCAGGGATCGCCGTCCACGCTGCGTGGTGGTCTCGCCAGCATCTGGCTCGACCGCAAGGTGCATGCGGATCTCGACCGCAGCGTGCCGCAGATCGGCGCACCGGACGCGTGGGCAGCCGGTTTCGACGGCACCGGGGTCACGGTCGCCGTTCTCGACAGCGGCATCGATGCCGAGCATCCCGACCTCGCCGGCAAGGTAATCGAGCAACAGAACTTCACGACCGAGGCCGACCCTGCCGACCACCTGGGCCACGGCACACACACGGCCTCGACCGTCGCAGGAACCGGCGATGCGTCGGAGGGGAGATACCGGGGCGTTGCGCCCGGAGCTGACCTGCTGAACGCCAAGGTGGTCGACGACGACGGGTCAGGCAACTTCTCCTGGGTGATCGACGGCATGGAATGGGCCGTCGACCACGACGCCCGGGTGGTGAGCATGAGTCTCAGCGGCGACCCGACGGACGGGACGGACCCGCTGAGCCAGGCGGTCGACAACCTGACCGCGACCTCGGGGGCGTTGTTCGTCATCGCGGCCGGCAACAGAGGTTCAGCCGCACAGACGATCGGTGCGCCGGGGGCGGCGGACTCCGCACTGACCGTGGCCGCGGTCGACCGGTCCGATGTGGTGGCGTCGTTCTCCAGTCGTGGTCCGCGAGCCGGCGACCGCGGTCTGAAGCCGGACATCGCCGCACCCGGTGTCGGCATCGTCGCCGCGCGGGCCAACGACACGACGCAGGGCACCCCGGTCAACGACTTCTACACCAGCCTCTCCGGAACCTCGATGGCGACGCCGCACGTGGCCGGTGCCGCCGCGCTCCTCGCCCAGCAACACCCGGACTGGACCGCGCCGCGGCTCAAGCACGCCTTGATGAGTACGGCCAAAGCCGGCAACTCCACCGCCTACGAGCAGGGCACCGGGCGGGTCGACCTTGCTCGCGCGGTCGGCCAGGGCGTGTACGCCGACGGCAGCCTCGACTTCGGGCACGTGGCCTACCCGCAGGCAGATCCGATCTCCAGGACCCTCACCTATACGAACATCACGGCGAAACCGGTGACGTTGACACTGCTCCCCGAACTTCGTGCGTACGACGGCAGGCCCGCGCCCACCGGAACGCTCACGCTCGACCGGACGACCGTCGTCGTCCCGGCGCATGGAAGCGTGGGCATCAGCGCCAGACTCGATCCCCGCAAGGTGATCGGCGGCGGTGCGTACCAGGGAACAGTCCGCGCGACCGACGCGAACGCGGAGACCCGCCTCACCACGACGATCGGGATCTACAACGCGCCAGCCACGGCGACCCTCACCGTTTCGACCAACGTGCCGACCGGCGCCACCCAGGTGCGGGTGGGTCGACCGCTCGTCGTACGGATGGACGGCCGGGAGGACCTCGACGACGGCCCGGTCTACCTGCCAGGCGAATCCGGCACGGTCACGCTCGCCAAAGGCCCCTACATGGTGGCCACCAGCGTCAGCTGGAAGGACGTCGACGGCGAGTGGAACCACGCCCTCCCGATCGCCCCACAGGTCGACCTCTCCGCCGACACCAGGGTCAGCTTCGACCTGCAGAAGGCGAAGAAGCTCACCGTCAAGGCGCCAAGACCGACTGAGAGCTACGACGCTTGGATGGGGTACCAGCGCATCGATGCGCGCAAGCGGTGGCACGTGGAAGGGGACGTCGACGCACCCTACGGCGCCCAGAACTACTGGATGCTGCCGACCGGGAAGGTCACGCAGGGCACGTTCGGCTCGGTCAGCCAGCACCTTCGTGGCGAGCCGTTGATCCGCATGACGGCAGTTGGGCAACCCGGCCGGTTGGACCCCGCCTACCAGGGCGTCGACCCGAAGTATCCGAAGCTGGACGGGCATCATGACCTGCAGTTGGTCGCCGCCGGCAACGGTCTTCCCGGCGACTTCGCGGGGGTCGACGTTCGGGGCAAGCTCGTCCTGCTGTCGTTGGACGACATCTGCCAGGACACCTGCTCGGCCGATGCCCTCGACCGGGTGACCACGGCCGCGAACGCCGGTGCGGCCGCGGTCGTCGGTTTCGGTGCGAGCGGTCGGGCATTCCTCGACGCCACGCGACAGTGGCCGGTCTACCCCATTCCCACCCTCAGCCTGCCCGCCGACCAGGGACGTGCGCTCGTCCGTACTCTGCAGGCCGCGCACGACATGGTCATCGTCAAGACCGTGGGCAGTGCCGAGAGTACGTACGTCTTTGCGCTGAAGTTCTATGCGGACAAGGTGTCCGGCGATCCGGACCACAAGGTCGACAGCCATGACCTCTACCGGATCGACAACCGGATCCACGCCGACCAGCCGGCACAGGTGACCTCGGAGTGGGCCGCCCAACGGGCCGGCGAGATCGTCGGCACCGCCCACTCCGTCGCGTTGGCATCCTCGGCTCCGCGGTCGCGGACGGAATTCGTCGGACCGCTCAGCGACACGATGCTCTGGCAGCGGCAGACCATCTACAGCGATGGTCCGCGGCAGGAAGCGATCGACCTTTTCGACCGACCGGGTAGGAGAACCGAGACCTGGGGATCATCACCGCTGGTGCCCGGGGTCAGCAGGTTCGCCAGCGATGTGCAGGCCCTCGGCAACGCGGTGCCGGTGTTCGGCGTCGACGCGACGTTCTGTCCAGCATGTCGTACGGTCGACACGTTCACGCCGATGTTCAATCTCACCGACAGCCAGACGAACCATCTGGGCGACATCACGTGGTATCTCAGCCCGGACCTCCAAGGAGGCGACGCCCGCTACGAACAGCACCTCTACCGGGGAGAGGAAGAGGTGCCCCTCGAGATCGGCACGTTCTTCCTGGGCTGCCTGTTCTTCTGCATCGAGATTCCCATACCCACCTACGAACTGCCCGCGGGGGAGTCGACGTACCGCTACACGCTGAGCTACGCCGACCTCTATCCCGGCACCCTTTACGCCAGGAACGTCGACACCGCCTGGACCTTCTCCTCGAGCCGTGCCTCCGGGGCGACCTCGCCGGAATACCGCTGCTGGGGCCAACTTCTCATCGGAGGTGACCCGAACGCACCATGCGAGGCCGAACACCTGCTCTATCTGAGATACGGCCTCGACCTCGACTCTGACAACACGCTGCCGGCCGGCAGCACCCACGCGATCACGATCAGCGGTTACCACGGCGCGCAGGTTGACCCCGAGCCCCGACTCACCTCCGTCGAGCTGTTGGTGACCTTCGACGATGGTGAGCACTGGCAGCGGGTGGCGACGTCAGAGGTCGGCCGCAACACCTACCGCGCCGTGATCACCCACCCGCCACTTCACCAGACCAGCGGAGCCGTTGGTATTCGTGCGTACGCCGAGGACGCGGAGGGCAACACGATCGAGCAGACCATCTCCCGCGCCTACGGCCTCGATGCCGGGGCCTAGGCCGGGGCCGGACAGTGGCTCTTTGCCGGTTACCGGGCCACGACGATAGTGACGGTGGAGCCTTGTGGTAGCAGTTCGCCGGCGCCCGGGTCCTGCGCGATGACTGTGCCTGGTGGGACATCGGAGGTCCGCTGCTTCGTCGTCCGCACCCTGAACCCGGCCTGGCTCAGCGCTGCCTCTGCGTCGCCTTCGTTCTGTTGGACGACGTCGGGCACGGGGACCAGCGCGGGGGTGTAGTAGAGGGTGACCGTCGAGCCGGCCTCGACGCTGCTCCCTTCGGCGGGGTCGACCGCGGTGACGGTGCCGGGGGCCTCGGCGGACCGGGGATCCTCGACCGTGTCGACGTTGAAGCCCTGGGACTCCAGCATCGCCTGTGCCTGAGCGACCTGTGCTCCGATCAGGCCACCTGGCACCGTGACCTGCGGCTTGCCGCCGGAGATCGCGATGGTGACGGTGGAGCCTCGTTGGCGGCGCTCGCCGGCGGTCGGGGTCTGCTCGATGACCGTTCCGCGTGGCACATCGGCGGACTCCTGCTCCACCTTCCTGACCTTGAAGCCTGCGTCTTCTAGTCGTGCTTCGGCGACTGCTTGGCTTTCGCCGAGGACTTCGGGGACTTCGATGAGGCCGCTGGAGTAGTAGACGGTGATGGTGGAGCCTTCGGGGGCGGGGGT